>NZ_JANJZA010000002.1:0-77937 GCF_026157035.1 Sphingomicrobium nitratireducens
GCACCCCCGTCACCCGACACACGCGACTGGATCATCCCGCCGTCGTTCGTGAACACGAACGTCTCGGTCGTCGGGGTGACACCCGGACCCGAGCCCTCGACGAGGACGCCGTAGGCCATGGCGCTGCCGCCAACGTCCGCGGCGTCGCCGTTCGCGGTCCAGGCATCGACCATAATCGTGCCCGAGTTGGTGACGCTCGCATCGACCAGCGCACCGCGCAGGAGGATGCCCGCCGCCGAGGCGTTGGAGTAGGCGGTGTAGGTGGTCAGGGTCGATGCGATCGCCGTGCCCGGACCCGAGGTCGTGAGCACCGGCGTCGTGGTCGAGCCGAGCGAGCCCGACGCGACCGCGGCGACGACGATATTGCCCGAGTTGACGATATCGCCCGACAGCGTGTCCGGAACGAACGTGTCGTCCGTCGGCCCCGGCAGCGTACCGAAATCGATGTAGGAGCCTTCGGCGCCGACCATCATGCCCACCGCCGACGCGTTGGCGACACCGGAGGACGCATTGGCGTGGCCCATCACTTCGATCAGCCCGCTATTGTCGAGATCGATCGTGCCGTTCGCGATCCGGCCCTCGTAGCCAGCCGCCCAGGCGCGTGCCTCGCCGTCCCCGACGAGGGTCGCGTCGGCGTGCGCCGAAATCGTCCCGCTGTTGGAGAAGTTCATCGACCAGCTGGCCGTGGGGCTCGGGAATTCCGCGCCGACCTGCTGGTCGACGCCGAGCGCACTCGCAACCGCATAGCCGAACGTGTCGCCCGAAGCAGTCGCCTGCGCACCGACTTCGACGTAGCCGCTGTTGTAGAGCGACGCGACCGCGCCGGCATTGCCGTAGACCGACTGGTCGATGCCCGTCGCGTAGGCGCCGGCCTCGGGGCCGGTCGCCGCGCTGGCGAAGGCCGACGCGAACGCCGAGATCGTGCCGCTGTTGCTGATCGAGCCGCTACCGAAGCCGGTCGTCCCCCAGACATACTGGGAAACGCCCGTCGCGTAGGCCATGGCCTGCGCGTCGTCGTGCCCGACCGCCGACGCACTCGCCGACGCGGCGATATATCCGCCGTTGTAGATGAAGGCGAGCGCCGAGGTGCCCAGTACATACTGGTTGATGCCGGTGGCGTAGGCATCGGCCTCCGCATAGTCGCCGGCATTGGCCGTGGCGACCGCCGTCGCGACGATTGCGCCGCTGTTCGAGATGGTGCCCGACGCTGCCCCGAGCGCACCGACATATTGGTCGACCGCCGACGCATAGGCATAGGCGTAGGCGTAGCCGAGATAGTCGGTCGTGGCCGTCTCGCCGACGCCGACCACGGTCGTGGTCGACGCGGACGCGAATGCCATCGCGCTGGCGATGACGGTCCCGCTGTTGGCGATCACGCCGGCGATCGACGTGCCTTCCATGTCCTGCCCGAGGCCCTGTTCGGCATCCGCGTTCGCATTCGCGAACATGGTGTCGGTCGAGTGCGCATCGGCCGCAACAAGAACGTAGCCGCTATTGGCCAGCAAGGCCGAGCCGCTGCCCGCGCCGATGAACTGCTCGAGGCCGCCATTGGCGTCGGCATCCGCCCCCACGCCCACGCCGTTCGCGGTCGCGAAGACCGAGACGGTCCCGCTGTTGCTGAGCAGCGCCGAGACGGTCGATCCGCCGACATATTGCGCGACGCCCGCGACATCGACGTCGGCTTCGCCCTCGGTCGCCGTGACCGAGGCCATGCCGTTCACCGAGATGACCCCGCCCTGGTAGAGGTTCGCCGTAATCGCCCCCGACCCGTAGGCCGACTGCTGCATGGCGATGCCGTCGGCATGGGCATAGCCGTAGTTCTCGTCACCGTTGACCTGCGCGGTCGCATCGATGTCCACGCTGCCCTGGTTGTCGAGGGTCACCACCATCATCCCCGAAGTGCCGTCGAGGTCGGCATACTGGTGGAGTCCGGACGCGTAGGCGAAGGCCAGCCCCAGGTTCGCGCCCGCCGAGGCGTGCGCCGAGACGGTCGCATTGTTGGTGAGGTTCGCCGAGATGTCGGTTCCCTCGACATACTGCTCCATCGCGCCCGTCGCGTAGGCTTCGGCACGCGCAGACACGCCGCCCGTCGCTTCGGCCATCGCGATCAGCGAGACGAGGCCGTTATTGACCATCGAGGCGACCGCCGTACCCGACTGGTAGCCGACGAACTGGTTGATCCCGTCGAACGCCCTGGCGCGGGCGTATGCACTACCGAAATAGTTGGTGACGGACGAAGACGGTCCGGTCATCGACGTTGCGCTGCCGGTCGCTTCGGCGCTTGCGAACAGCGCGACGGTCGCATTGTTCACGAACGCGGCGCTCGCATCGGTCGCGATGACCGACTGGTAGATCGCGTCTTCGGCCGTCGCCAAGGCCGAGACGTTCAGGCCCTCGGCAACCGCAGTCGCGTCGATGTCGATCATCGAGTTGTTGGTCATCACGCCGACGGCCGTCGACGCACTGATTTCCTGGTAGACGCCGGCACCGTAGGCCTGGGCATAGGCGCCGCTCGCGCCTGTCGCGTCGGCGAGCGCGTGGACGGACATCAACCCGTTGTTGACGAAGGTCGCCGCGGCCGAGTTGCCGCCAATATTCTGCCAGGCGAGCCAGCCGGATGCCACCGCATAGGCGTCGGCAGAATCCGAGCTAGTGGCAATCGCATCGGCGTCCGCCACGAGCGAGATGTTGCCGTCATTGGTGAGGTTGGCCCCCGCCGTGTAGGCATTGACGTCCTGGAGGATCACGCCCCACGCGATCGCGCTCGCATCGGCGTCGGTCCCGGCCGTCGCTTCCGCGACGAACTCGGCGCTGATCGTACCGCTGTTGAGGAGGCCGGCATGCGCCGAGGCACCGTAGGCGCCCTGGTGGATCATCGCGTCGGTCCAGGTGCTACCCCCTTCCGCACTGGCGACACCCTCGCTCGCAGCATCGACACGCGCCACGGCGTGGATTTCGATGTTCCCGCTATTGTTCAAGTCCACGGAGACGCTCGAGCCTTCGGCCACCTGGAGGATCGCGCGGTCGAGTTCGGCTTCCGCGGTGCCGTTGAGGGCATTGGCGACGGCTTCGACGGTGACGTTGATCGACCCCTGGTTGTCGATCATGGCGACGGCCGTACTGCCGTTCGCAAATTGGTTAATCGCCGCACCGCCGGCATTGGTGACGAACGTATAACCGGTACCGGTGAAGGTGAATTCGTCCGTCGCGCCGATCTGCGCGTGGGCCTGGGCGAACGCCGCGCTGACGTCGGCAAAGGCGCCGACCGCGATCGAGGCGTCCGTGTCGTTGACGAGGCTGACCGACGCGTCGAGGCCTTCGGCTTCCTGGTAGATGCCGTTCAGGATCTGCGCGTCACCCCATCCGCCAAGGCCGCCCGCATTGGCGATGGCGGACACGTCGATCGAGCCGAAGTTGACGATGTCGGCATCCGCGGTCGCACCCGAGGCGCCCTGATAGATGCCATTGTCGACACTGGCGTAGGCGATCCCTGCGAAGCCTTCCTGCGATGCAAAGGCGCCGACGCCGATCGCACCGTGATTGACGACATCGAGATCGGCCGTGCTGCCGCTGGCGTTCTGAAGAATGCCGAATTCGACCTCGGCGAACGCTTCGCTCGACGCGAGAGCGGTCGCGGCCACGATCAGCGATGCGTCCGTGGTCCCGGAGGCGGTTGCCGGTCCGACATAGACCGAAAGGTTGTTGTCGTCGCCCGCAAAGCCGCCCTGGTACACGCCGACGTCGACCACTGCGAGCGCGCTTTCGCCGCCGCTTGCATAGGCATGGATCAACATGTCGCCGTTGAAGTCGGCCGCCAGGTCGGCGGTACCTTCGGAAATGTAGGCGAGCTGCGAAATGCCCGTCTGGATGACCGCGATATCTCCGGCGATCGCGCCGATTTCCGCGTCGGTCGCGATGATCTGGAAATCGACCGTCCCGGTCCCGAAGATGAGCGCGAGTTGCTGGATCTCGCCTTCGCTCGTGCTGTCGACGGCCGCCGTCGCCCCGGCAACAACGCCGCAGAAGCCCGGCTCGTCGTCGCAGACATAGACCGTGTTGGCCGTGTCGGTCCCCCCGACCGCCCCGATCACGATGGTATCGGCGACCGTGCCCGTCCCGGAATAGGTGCCGGGATCGGGATGGGGGTGAACCGGCACGATCTGCGCCAGGGCATGGGTCGGGGCAAGGATCCCCACCGCCGCCAGAGAAACACCCGTGAGCAACGTGCTGCGCGTCTTGGTCGCCATTTCTTCATTCCCCTGTTTGGGCCGTGATCAAGGGCCCGAATACACATGCGACTCCCCCGAAAGGGACGGAAAAGTCGCCATTACATCGCATCCCGCATAGGTCAGATGCGCGCAGTCCGCAATAACCTATGTTAAGTAAAGGATCGCAACGGATCGGACCGCAAGGCGCTGTAGAGGGGAGGAAAATCCAGATTGCGGGCCAGCGGCGTCAAATTGCGACGGTCACTCCATTCGAAACTGTTGCAAGAATGCGACAGTTATCGTGCAGTGTCGCTGACCTCGCTTAGTGCGAGATGACGAGTGCGATCGGGCAGGCCTTGAGTAGGCTGCGCGTGACCCCGCCGAACAAGCGCTCGGTGATGCGACTGTGGCTGTAGCCGCCGGCCACGAGCAGGCCCGCCCCGATCCTTCGCGCATGGCTGACGAGCGTCTGGCTGACCTTGCCGCCTTCTTCGTCGATCGTGGAATAATCGGCGTGGACGTCGAGTCGCGAGAGATATTCCATCAGGCGCGTCGAGGGGTAGAGCCCGCGGTCGGCGTCGGCTTTCTCCTCGTCCTCGATCACGCGCACGACTTCGACCGAGCTGGCGAGCCTGAGCAGCCCCGCCGCGTCGCGCACCGCGTTGGCCGCTTCGTAGCTGCCGTCCCATGCGATCATCGCAGGCCCCAGCGGATCGAACCGCGTCTCCTCGTCGCCGCGGATGAACAAGGGCGTGCGGGTCGAATGGAGGAGGTCGCCAAGCATCTGGGTCGGGCTCGACCGCCCGCCGCTGGCATGGGCGAGCCGCCCGGTAATGATCAGATCGGCAAGCGCGGCCCCGGCGGTCAGCGATCCCACGACCGAACCCGTGCGGCGGAAATAGTCCCAGCTGACGTCCTCGTTCTCCAGTAACTTGCGCACGCGCGCTTCGAGCGCGTCCTCGGCGTCGCGCAGCCGCTGCAGCCCTTGCCCGTCGACATCGATCCCGCCGAAGCTCTCGAATACGGCTTCGGCGTCTGCGGGGGTAATGTGCATCACATCGAGATGCGCATCGGCAGCCCGAGCGATGGCGAGCGCGTTCTCGACGCGCACATCGACCCGCTCGTCGTCCTGGACGTGGAGAAGGATGGTCTTCACGTGTCGCTACCCCTTCAATCGCTCAGCGTGCCAGCGGACATGGTCGGCCATGAAGCTGGAGATGAAATAGTAGCTGTGATCGTAGCCCGCCTGTCGCCTGAGTTCGAGGGGGATCTCGGCTTTCGCGCACGCCGCCTCCAGCGCAGCTGGCTTCAATTGCTCGTCGTAGAAGGGGTCGTCGGTGCCGATATCGACCAGCAGTTCGGGCAGCCGCGCCCCGTCCTCGATCAGGTGTACCGCGTCGTGCGCGCGCCACGCGGCGCGGTCGGTGCCGAGGTAAAGCGAGAAGGCCTTTTCGCCCCACGGCACGGCGGCCGGATTGGCGATTGGCGCGAAGGCGGAGACGGAACGGAAGCGATCGGGATGGCGCAGCGCCACTGTGAGCGCACCGTGCCCGCCCATCGAATGGCCGGTGATGCCCTGCCGCACGATATCGACCGGGAAATGCGCACCGACCAGCGCGGGAAGCTCCTCGGTGACGTAGGACCACATGCGGTAGTTTGCGGCCCACGGCTTCTGGATCGCATCGACATAGAAGCCCGCGCCCAGCCCGAAATCCCAAGCCTCGGCACTGTCGTCGGGAACGCCCTCGCCGCGCGGCGAGGTATCGGGCGCGACGAAGATGATGCCGTGCTCGGCGCAGGCCGCACGAAACTCGCCTTTCTCGGTGACGTTGGCATGGCTGCAGGTCAGCCCCGACAAGTACCACAGCACCGGCATCGTCTCGCCGTCGCGGTGGTCTGGGACGAACACCGAAAACGTCATCGATGTACCGGTGGTTCGCGCCTCGTGGCTGTAGACGCCCTGCGTTCCACCATGGCTCCTGTTGGTCGAGACGCACTCGATCATATCTTGATCGCTCCCATGAATTTCATCGCGCACAACTTGTTGCCGTCGGGATCTCGAAGGTAGGCGCGGTAGCAGCCGCCCTGTGCGCTGTCGTCGCGGATGCCGGGCGGGTCTTCGCAACTCGTCCCGCCATTCTCCAGCCCGGCGCGGTGCCAGGCATCGCCCTGCTCGGGACTGTCGACGGCGAAGCCGACGGTGATCCCGTTGCCCGGGTGTGCCGCTTCGCGGTCGCGCGGATCGCCGACCACGAGGAACATGCCGTCTTTTGCCCAGAACCAGCGATCACGCTCGACGTCCTTCCAGCTTTTCGCTCCGCCCAGTGCGGCGAAAAGAGCGTCGTAGAATTGCTTGGCGCGCGGCACGTCGTTGCTGCCGAGATGGACGTGGGTGAACATGGCTCGCCTCCTTCGATGGGCGGACGCTTACTCCTTCGGATAGCGGTAGTAACCGCATAGCTTGTTGCCGTCGGGATCGCGCAGGTAGGCCAGATAGAGTTTCCCGAACCCGCCGTCGCGAACGCCGGGAGGATCCTCGATCGACGTGCCGCCATTGGCAATGCCGGCGGCATGCCACGCATCGACTTGCTCGGGGCTGGTCGCATCGAAGCCGATGGTCGACCCGTTGCCGTGACTGCACACCTCGCCGTCTCGCGGGGGCGCGATCCCGAACGAGCCTGTGCGGGTCATCCACCAGGTCGATTTCCCGAAATCCCGACCCGGCCTAACTCCCAGCGCGCCGAGCGTCGCATCGTAGAATTTCTGCGCGCGGTCGCGGTCGCTGCACCCGAGCATCACGTGGCTGAACATCGATGCGCCTCCTAGTAGACCACGACCGAACGAATCGACTTGCCCTCGTGCATCAGGTCGAAACCCTTGTTGATCTCGTCGAGGGTGAGGATGTGGGTGATCATCGGGTCGATCTGGATCTTGCCGTCCAGATACCACTTCACGATTTCCGGCACGTCGCTACGGCCTTTCGCGCCGCCGAACGCCGTGCCTTTCCAGGTGCGGCCGGTGACGAGCTGGAACGGGCGGGTCGATATTTCCGCGCCCGCGGGGGCGACGCCGATGATGACGCTCTCACCCCAGCCCTTGTGGCAGCATTCCAGCGCCTGGCGCATCACGTCGACATTGCCGGTCGCATCGAAGCTATAGTCCGCGCCACCGTCGGTCAGCTTGTAGAGCGTGTACATGACATCATCGACTTCCTTCGGATTGACGAAGTCGGTCATGCCGAACTTGCGGCCCCATTCTTCCTTGTCGTTGTTGATGTCGACGCCGACGATCTGCTTCGCGCCCGCCATCTTGGCGCCCTGGATGACATTGAGACCGATCCCGCCCAATCCGAACACGACGACGCGCGCGCCTTCCTCGACCTTGGCGGTGTTGAGCACCGCGCCGATACCGGTGGTCACCCCGCAGCCGACGTAGCAGGCCTTGTCGAAGGGTGCGGTCGGGTCGATCTTCGCGACCGCGATCTCGGGCAGCACGGTGAAGTTCGAGAAGGTCGAACAGCCCATATAATGGTAGATCGTCTCGCCCTTGTACGAGAAGCGGCTGGTCCCGTCGGGCATCACGCCCTTGCCTTGTGTCGCGCGCAGCGCCTCGCACAGGTTGGTCTTGCCGCTGGTGCACATCTTACACTTGCCGCATTCGGGGATGTAGAGCGGGATGACGTGGTCGTCGGGTTTGACGAGACTCACGCCCGGCCCCACCTCGCGCACGATCCCCGCACCCTCGTGGCCGAGGATGCAGGGGAACAGTCCCTCGCTGTCGAACCCGTCCAAGGTGTAGGCGTCGGTGTGGCAGATCCCGGTCGCCATGATCTCGACCAGAACCTCGCCTTCCTTGGGTCCTTCGAGGTCGAGTTCGACGACTTCGAGCGGTTGCTTTTCGGCAAACGCGACGGCGGCGCGGGTCTTCATGTGGGGGCTCCTTCAGTCGTTGGTCTCGTCGCCAGGCTCACCAGCCAGATGGCGATCCAGGCGGCGATAAAACCGGGGACGATTTCGTAGACGATGCCGACGTCGAAGGCGATCCACGCCATCACGACCGCCGCACCCGTCACCAGCCCCGCGACCGCGCCCGCGCCGGTCATCCGCTTCCACGTCAGCGACAGGATGATGAGCGGGCCGAAGGCGGCGCCGAAGCCCGCCCACGCGTTGGCGACGAGGCCGAGCACCTTGCTGTCGGGGTCGCTCGCGATGACGATGGCGGCGAGTGCCACCAGCGCGACGCAGATGCGGCCGACATTGACGCTCTCGCGCTCGCCCGCTTCCTTACGGAAGAAGAGCTTGTAGAAATCCTCGGTCAGCGAGGAGGAGGCGACCAGAAGCTGCGAGGAAATCGTGGACATGATCGCGGCGAGCAGCGCGGCCAGCAGGAAACCGGTCACCAGCGGGTGGAACAGGAGGTTGGCGAGAACGATGAAGATCGTCTCGGGATCCTCGACAACGAGGCCATTGCGCTCGACATAGGCGCGGCCCGCGAGCCCGATCCCGATCGCACCGAGGAGCGCCACCCCCATCCAGGTCATGCCGATCGTGCGCGCGGTGGCGACCGCCTCGACGCTGCGCACCGCCATGAAGCGCACGATGATGTGCGGCTGGCCGAAATAGCCCAGCCCCCATGTGACCGCGCTGATGAAGCCGAGCAGGGTCAGGCCCTGCGTGAGACTGAGAAACCCTTCCACCGGGACCTCGGCGAGCGAACCGCCCGCGCTTCCGCCCGGCCCGAACATCACGACCAGCGGCATTACGACGAGCGCGGTGACCATGATCAAGCCTTGCACGAAATCGGTCAGGCTGACCGCGAGGAAGCCGCCGACCATCGTGTAGGCGAGCACGACCAGCGCGGTCACCCAGATGCCGAGCATGTAGTCGCTCAAGCCGAGGCCGGGCAGCAGCCCCGCGAAGCTGGTCGCGAACAACTTGCCGCCGCCCACCAGCCCGGCGGCCGTGTAGACCGAGAAGAAGATGACGACGATCAACGCGCTGACGACGCGAAGTGCGGTCGCCTTGTCGGGGAAACGGTTGGCGAGGAATTCGGGGATGGTGAGCGCGTTGCCCAGTTTCTCGGTCTGGGCGCGAAGGCGCGGCGCAACCACGATCCAGTTGACCAATGCGCCCACGAACAGGCCGATCCCGATCCACGCCTCCACCAGCCCCGCCGCGTAGAGCGCACCGGGCAGCCCCAGCAGCAGCCAACCGGACATGTCGGACGCACCCGCCGAGAGCGCGGCGACCGCGGGATGGAGGTTTCGACCGGCAAGGAGGTACCCCTCGCTCGTATCGGTCGACCGCTTCCAGGCCCATAGGCCGATGGCGATCATCAGGAGAAAATAGAGGGCGAGCGAGATCAGGGTGCCTGTTTGCATGGGCTGCGACCCTAGGCGCAAAATTCTGCTTGGCTAGTGCTTGCGTGGAAAGCGGGCTTCCGCCAGTCTCCGCGCCATGCAGGGACGATGGCTCGAGGGGCGCCACGCGCTCATCACTGGCGGGGGCACCGGGATCGGCGCGGCGTGCGCGGCGCATCTCCATGCGGCAGGCGCCAAGGTGTCGCTGCTCGGCCGCAGGCTCGAACCGCTCGAAAAGGTCGCCGCGATCACCGAGGGCAAGGCCATATCTTGCGACGTTACCGACCGCGCGGCGATCGAAGCCGCGTTCAACGAAGCGCGCGCCGCGCATGGCGAGATCGACTATCTGATCGTTAACGCCGGCATTGCCGACAGCGCCCCCTTCCACAAGACCGCGCGCGAGGACTGGGACCGGGTACTCGCAGTCAATCTCACCGGCGCGTTCGACTGCGCGCAGGCCGCGATCGGCGACCTGCTGACGGGCGAGGACCGGCGCCTCATCTTCATCGCGTCGGTCGCGGGGCTGCGGGGCACGCCCTACGCAGCCCATTATGCCGCGTCGAAGCACGGGCTTGTCGGCCTGATGCGCAGCCTCGCCAAGGAGTATGCGAGGAAATCGCTGACGGTGAACGCGATCTGCCCGGGCTTTGTCGATACGCCGATGACCGACCAGTCGGTCGCGCGGATCCAGGAAAAGACCGGGCGCAGCGAAGAGGAAGGCCGCGCCGCGATCGAAGCGCTCAACGCCAACGGCCGCCTCGTCCATCCCGACGCCATCGCCACGCAGGTGCTGACCCTGTGCCTGCCGCAAAGCCGCGATACCAACGGCGCGGCGATCGTCATCGACGGAGGAAGCGACGCGTGAACCTGCACCCGCCCCACTACAAGCCGGAGCATTTCCGCTGGGCCTATGACGGCGATAGCGGTGTCGCGACGATCACGCTCGACCGGCCTGACAAGAAGAACCCGCTGACCTTCGACAGCTATGCCGAACTGCGCGACACTTTCCGCGCTTTGGTCGTCACCCCCGACGTGCGCGCCGTGGTGCTGACCGGGTCTGGCGGCAATTTCTGTTCGGGCGGCGACGTCCACGAGATCATCGGCCCGCTGACCGAGATGGACATGCCGGGACTCCTCGCCTTCACCCGCATGACGGGCGACCTGGTCCGCGCGATGCGCGCCTGCCCGCAACCGATCATTGCCGCGATCGAAGGGATCGCTGCGGGCGCGGGCGCGATCCTTGCCATGGCGAGCGACCTGCGCATCGCGCATCCCGATGCGCGCACCGCCTTCCTTTTCACCCGCGTCGGGCTGGCAGGTGCGGACATGGGCGCGTGCGCGATGCTGCCGCGCCTCATCGGTCATGGCCGTGCCGCCGACCTTCTCTACACGGGCCGCGCGATGAGCGCCGAGGAAGGCCTCGCCTGGGGCTTTCACCAGCGCCTTGCCGACGACCCGCTTGCCGAAGCGCATTCGATAGCGCGTGCGATCGCGCAAGGCCCCGCCTTTGCCCATTCGATGACCAAGCGGCAACTCGACATGGAATTTTCCGTGCCCATCGACACCGCGCTCGAGATGGAAGCGCAGGCGCAGGCGATCTGCATGCAGACGAACGACTTCCGCCGCGCCTACGAGGCGTTCGCCAACAAGAAGAAGCCGGAGTTCAAGGGTGACTGACTGGACCGCCTGGCCCTTTTTCGAGGAACGGCACCGCGAGCTTGCCGCCAAGGTCACAGACTGGGTCCACACCAACCTTGCCCACGAGCATGGCAGCGATGTCGACGCGGAGTGCCGCACCATCGTGGTGATGCTGGGGCGCGCCGGATTTCTCGAGCATTGTATCGCGCATAATGGCGACCGGCCCGACGTGCGCAGCCTCGCGGTGATCCGCGCCGCGCTCGCCTACCAGTCGGGGCTCGCCGATTTCACGTTCGCGATGCAGGGCCTGGGCTCGGGCGCGATCAGCCTTCACGGCAGCCCCGACCAGCGCCAGGTATGGCTCCCGCGCGTCGCCAAGGGGGAAGCGATCGCCGCCTTCGCGCTGACCGAACCCGGCACCGGGTCGGACGCCGCCGCGATCGCCACCTCCGCGCGGCGCGACGGCGACGGGTGGGTGATAGAGGGCGAGAAGAGCTTCATTTCCAACGGCACGATTGCCGACGTCATCACCCTGTTCGCGCGCACCGGCACCGCAGAGGATGGCGCGCGCGGCCTGTCCGCGTTCGTGCTGCCCGCCTCGACCCCGGGCCTCACCGTCGAGCGCCGCATCGAGACCATCGCGCCGCACCCGCTCGCGCGGCTGAAGCTCGACAATGTCCGCTTGCCCGCGACCGCGTTGCTTGGCGAGCAGGGCCAGGGCTTCCGGATCGCGATGGAAACGCTGAACATGTTCCGCATCACCGTCGGCGCGGCCGCACTCGGGTTCGCCCGCCGCGCGCTCGAAGAGGCGGTCGCGTTCGCGAAGCAGCGTCCGCTTGCAGGCGCGATGCTTGCCGACCACCCGGTGACGCAGGCCAGGCTTGCCGAGATGGCGAGCGCGGTCGACGCCTCCGCGCTCCTCATCGCGCGCGCCGCCTACGAACAGGACCTCGCACCGCTGGGCGACCATCGCCGCGTCGCCGCCATGGCCAAGCTTCACGCCACCGAAGAGGCGCAGAAGGTGATCGACGCCGCGGTCCAGCTTCACGGCGGGACGGGCGTGGAGAAAGGCAGCAAGGTCGAGGAACTCTACCGCGAGATCCGCGCGCTGAGGATCTACGAAGGCGCGTCGGAAGTGCAGCGGCAGGTGATCGGCCGCGATCTCGTCCAGGAGCCGCGCATATGAAACGCCTCCAGCCCCCAAGGTGGCCGCGCCCCAAGGGCTATGCCAACGGCATTTCCGCGCGCGGACGCATGATCTTCACCGCCGGCGTGGTCGGCTGGGACGAGGAGGAGCGCTTCGTCTCCAACACGCTCGCCGGCCAGTTCGCGCAGGTGCTGCGCAACATCGTCGCCATCCTCGCCGAGGACGAAGCAAGCCCCGAGCATCTCGTGCGCATGACCGCCTATGTCACCGACCGCGACGCCTATCTCGCGCAACTCCGGGAGATTGGCGCTGCTTGGAAGGACATCCTCGGCTCGAACTATCCAGCCATGGCGCTGGTCGAAGTCAGCCGCCTCGTCGAAGACCAGGCGCTGGTCGAGATCGAGGCAACCGCGGTCGTACCGGACTGAGAAGGGAGCAAGGGCGCAAAAATGGGTTATGACAGCTTCGTTCGCGACCGGCTTCCTCCCGAGGAAGAACAGCCCGAATTCCTGTTCGACCTGCCCGAACTCCATTACCCGCTCCACCTCAACGCCGCGCACGAACTGCTGAAGGGGGGACGTCCCGGCGATCCCGCCGTGGTCAACGCGATGGGCCGCTGGACCTTTGCCGAGCTCGACGATTTCTCGGGCCGGATCGCGCGCTATCTGGTCGAGCAGCAGTGCCTCGAGCCCGGCAACCGCGTGCTCCTGCGCGGACCCAATGGCTACACGCTGTTCGCCTGCTGGCTCGGCGTGCTCAAGGCGGGAGGGGTGGTCGTTGCGACCATGCCCATGCTGCGCCCCGGCGAAATCGCGACCGTGATCGACAAGGCCGAGATCAGCCACGCGCTGGTCGACAGCCGGTTCGTCGGCGACTTTCGCGATGCCGAGGAACAGACGCGCCACCTGCGTTCGGTCACCACCTATGACGGAGATCATGGTCAGGGACGACTGGAGACGCAGACCGCCGACCTCGAGCCGATGAACCCGCACGATACGCGCGCCGACGATCCGGCGCTGATCGCGTTCACCAGCGGCACGACCGGCGTGCCCAAGGGCTGCGTCCACTTCCATCGCGACGTGCTCGCGCCCTGCGACACGTTCGCCAGGCACCTCCTCGATCCTGGCCCCGGGCAGGTGTGGTTTACCTCCGCCCCGATCGCCTTCACCTTCGGGCTGGGCATGTCATTGATGTTCCCGCTTCGCTTCGGGGCGGCTGCCGCGACGCTCGAGCAGCAGGCGACCCCCGATACGATGATCGATCATGTGGTCACGCACGGGATCACCCACCTCGCCACCGCGCCGACCGCCTACAAGGCGCTGGTCGGCCATCCCGACCTCGACAAGGCGCTTCGGACACTGACCACGTGCGTCTCGGCGGGCGAGCATTTGCCGCAGGCGACGTGGCAGGCATGGAAGGAGCGCACCGGCCTGTCGATCGTCGACGGGATCGGCTCGACCGAGATGATGCATATCTTCATCGCCGCCGCCGGCGACGACATCCGTCCGGGGAGCACCGGCAAGGCGGTTCCGGGCTACCAGGCAACCGTGCTCGACGAGGACGACCAGCCGATGAACAGCGGCGAAGGGCGGCTCGCGGTCAAGGGACCCACCGGCTGCCGCTACCTCGCCGACTCGCGTCAGGCCGACTATGTCGCCAATGGCTGGAACGTCACCGGCGACACGTACGAGAAGGATACGGACGGCTATTTCTGGTACCGCGCGCGCTCCGACGACATGATCGTGACTGCGGGCTACAATGTCGGCGCGCCCGAAGTGGAGAATGCCCTCCTCGCCCATGATGCGGTCGCCGAATGCGCCGTGATCGGCGTTCCGTGCGAGCAGCGCGGGCAGAAGATCAAAGCGTTCGTGGTCCCGGCAGACGGCGCGACCCCCGGCGGGGATCTTTCCGACGCGCTGAAGCTTTTCGTAAAGGAAAAGATTGCGCCCTACAAATATCCGCGCGAAATCGAATTCTGCGACGCGCTTCCCAAGACCGCGACCGGAAAACTCCGCCGCGTCGAATTAAGGGAGGAATAGATGCGAAAGGGAATGGCTTCCGGCATCGGACTAATCGGACTTGGTTTTCTGCTGATTTTCTTGAGCACTGGAAGCAATTTGGGACCAATCGACGCGTCAGATGGTCCTCAGCAAATGTCTCAGATACCTACAGCTAAGATCGGAATGGGCGTTTCCGTATTTGGCCTTCTTGTTTTCCTGCGAGACACTTACTTCAAATGGAGAGAGGATCGTCGCGCAGAGAGGGCAGAACAACGAGCTGAGGCGGAAAGTAGAAGGAACGCGCCTAAAGGCGACTAGGAACTCAGAGCCAAATTAAACGCGGCCTCTGCGGCATCGCCAAAACACACGAACACGATCTCGTCCAGCGCGTCCGGATTGGCCTCGATCCAGCGCTGCACGGAGCCGATCGCGACCGCGGCCGCTCTTTCCATCGGGTAGCCGTAAATGCCGGTCGAGATGGCCGGAAAGGCCACCGACTTGAGGCCATGATCGCGCGCGAGATCGAGGCTGCTGAAATGGCACGAGGCGAGCGCCTGCGCCTCCCCTTCCCCGCCGCCGTGCCAGACCGGTCCGACCGTGTGGATCACGTGGCGCGCGGGCAGGTCGTAGCCCCCCGTCATCCGCGCCTGGCCGGTCGGGCAGCCACCCAGCGTCTCGCATTCCGCCAGCAGTTCGGGGCCCGCCGCGCGGTGGATCGCCCCGTCGACCCCGCCGCCGCCCAGCAGCGAAGAATTGGCCGCATTGACGATCGCATCGACCCGACAGGTAGTGATGTCGCCGCGCTCGATGCGGATGGATGTCATTGCGAGTGCACACGAACGGCGCGCGGAGCACGCCTGTACCCGAGCCAGCACAGTGCCAGCATCACGATATTGCCGACAAGGTCGAGCAGCCCGACTTCGGTCAGGACGGGTTCGACCGCGTAGAAATAATAGTTGAACGCGAAGAAGGGGAGCAATCCGATACCGTAGGCCGCGAAGGTCCGCTTCGTGAAGGTCGAGAACCAGGCGAACAGGCCCGAGATGCAGGCTTGCGCGCCGAAGCAGCCGATCGCGAAGACTTCCGCGAAACTGCCGCTACGATAGGCTTCGTTGACGGTCAGTTCGAGCACCATCGCGGGCGCGACCAGTGCCCATCCGCCAAGGATGAAGAAGACAAGCGCGAGACACTTCTGGAGCGTGGGTGCGCTCACTCGAACTCCATGATGACCTGGTCGACCTGAAGGCTCTCGCCCTCGGTCGCGGGGATCGCCTTGACGGTCGCGCTCTTCTCGGCGCGCAGGATGTTCTCCATCTTCATCGCTTCGACCACCGCGAGCGGCTGGCCCGCTTCGACCTTGTCGCCCTCGGCGACCTGAAGCTTGGTCAGGAGACCGGGCATCGGGGCCATCAGGAAGCGCGACAGGTCGGGCGCGACCTTTTCGGGCATGTGCGCCAGCAAGGCGGCGACGTCCGGCGCATAGAGCCGAGCCTGGTGCGCCGCCCCGCGCGTCACCAGCCGGTAGCCGCGCCCTTGTGCCTTGACCTGCACGATACGGCGGCGCCCGTCGCATTCGGCGACCAGCAGCGACTGGCCCGGCGAATAATCGGCGATCACGTCGATCGGCTCGCCATCGTCCACCGCGACCAACGTGCCCCCGTCATAAGGGTCGACCGCGACCTCGTAGTGCGCGCCGTCGAGGACGACGACCTGCTCCATCGAAGGAAAGACCGGATCGCCCAGCTGCCCGTCGATCAGCGCCATGCGCGTCTCGTGGGTCAGTCCGACCACCGCGGCCAGCGCGACGAGGTCGGTCTTGAGTTCGTCGTCCGCCGGAGCGCCTTCGAACCCTTCGGGATATTCCTCGGCGATGAAGCCGGTCGTCAGCCTGCCCGAGCGGAAACGCTCGTGCTGGAGCAGCGCGGAAAGGAAGTCGACATTGTCGTTCAGTCCTTCGATCTCGAACGCGTCGAGCGCTTCGACCGCCAGGTCGATGGCCGCCTCACGGGTCTCGCCGTGGGTGATCAGCTTGGCGATCATCGGGTCGTAGAACATTGACACTTCGCCGCCCTCGGCGACACCGTCGTCGACGCGCACGACCTCGCCGTCCTCGCGGAACTCCTGCGGCGGCGAATAGGTCGTCAGCCGCCCGGTCGAGGGGAGGAAGCCGCGATACGGGTCCTCGGCATAGACGCGCGCCTCGATCGCCCAGCCGTCGAGGGTGACGTCGTCTTGCGTGAAGTCCAATTTCTCGCCCGCTGCGACGAGGATCATCTGCTCGACGAGATCGAGCCCGGTCACTTCCTCGGTCACCGGATGCTCGACCTGGAGGCGGGTATTCATTTCGAGGAAGTAGAAGCCGTCGCCGGTCTTGTCCTTGCCCGACACGATCAGTTCGACCGTACCCGCGCTGTGATAGTCGACGGCACGGGCCAGCGCGACCGCCTGCTCGCCCATCTTCTTGCGCATCTCGGGGCTAACGAACGGCGACGGCGCTTCCTCGATCACCTTCTGGTGGCGGCGCTGGATCGAGCATTCGCGCTCGCCCAGGTAGACGATGTTGCCGTGCTTGTCGCCGAGCACCTGGATCTCGATGTGGCGCGGTTCCTCGATGAATTTCTCGATGAAGACGCGGTCGTCGCCGAACGAGTTGAGGCCCTCGCGCTTGGTCGCCTCGAAGCCTTCGCGAACGTCCTTTTCGGAATAAGCGAGGCGCATGCCCTTGCCGCCGCCGCCCGCCGACGCCTTCATCATCACCGGATAACCGATCTCGTTCGCGATCTTCACGGCTTCGTCGGTGTCCGCAATCTCGCCCAGATAGCCCGGAACGACATTGACGCCCGCTTGCTTGGCGAGCTTCTTGGATTCGATCTTGTCACCCATCGCCGCGATGGCGCCGGCCGGCGGGCCGATGAAGGCGATGCCGGCCTTCTCGAGCGCTTCGACGAAGGAGGCGCGTTCGGACAGGAAGCCGTAACCCGGGTGCACGGCCTCGGCGCCCGTTTCCTTGCATGCCGCGATGATCTTGTCGGCAACGAGGTAGGATTCCGCTGCCGCCGCCGGGCCGATATTGACCGCTTCGTCGGCCATGGCGACGTGCGGCGCCTTGGCATCGGCGTCCGAATAGACCGCCACGGTCGCAATCCCCATCTCGCGCGCGGTGCGCATCACGCGGCAGGCGATTTCCCCGCGATTGGCGATCAGGATCTTTTTGAACATGCGGTCTCCGGACTGCGGCAAAAACTGCGCGCCGCTATGCCCCCTGCCCGCGCGAAGGGCAAGCCGCGCCTATTGCGCGCAGCCCGTCACCATGCCCCATTCCTCGGGCAACGGCTCGGGACCCGGCAGCAGGAACTGGAGCGCGCCGGGGAGCAGCGCGTGATAGGCGATGCCGTGGGTGAGGTCGGGCCGGTCGGCGAAGCAGGTCTTCGCGCCCGCTTTCTCGCGCACCGCGACCACGCGCCGCACGCCTTCGTCCATCGTCTCACCCTCATTCTCGATCGAGATGAACAGCGGGGGCGTTCCCGCACCGTCCGCCTCGGCCTTGCGGGCGAGCAGCATCTCTTCCCACCACAGGCTCGGGCTGATCGCGACATAGCCGTCGAACAGGGCGGGGCTGGCCAGCAGCGTCTCGACCACGAAATGGCCCGCCGCGCTCTCGCCGACGAGAAAGTCGCGCCCATCGGTGCGATAGGCACCGGCAACCTTGGGCAGCACCTTGTCCTTGATGAAGGCGCGGAACAGCGCGCTTTCGCCCGCGGTCGGCCACACGTCGAGCGCTTCCTGGTCGCTCGTCGGCGGAAGCAACTCGCGCTGGCGGTCCTTGGTCTCGATCCCGACGAGGATGAATTCCTCGGTCCGCCCCCACATCTGCGTCCAGCGCGCGACGCCGACCTGCATCATCAGGTCCTGCGAAACGCCGCCATCGAGCATGTAGACAACCGGATAGCGCCGCGTCTCGTCCTCGCCGTAGGACAAGGGCAGCACGACATTGATCTCGCGCTCCACGTCCATTGCCTGGACGACATGCTGTTCGCCGATGGTCAGCGGCAGGGGATCGGCCAGGGCCGACGTGGCGGTCAGCGCGGCAAGCGCGGCCAGGATCATACGCAACATAAAGGAAACTCCTATTCGGCGGCTTCGTCGACCGGCGGCTTGTTGTGGCCGAGCAGGCGCAACACTTCGTCTGCGGCATCGGCGAGATTGGTGCCCGGCCCGAATATCGCCTGGACGCCCGCCTTGCGAAGGAAGTCGTAATCCTGCGGCGGGATGACGCCCCCCGCGACGACCTTGATGTCGCTGCGACCCATGTCCTTGAGGTGCCCGATCAGCTCGGGGATCAGCGTCTTGTGACCGGCCGCGAGGCTCGAGGCGCCGACCACGTCGACGTCCTCGCTGACCGCCATTTCGGCCGCCTCGCGCGGGGTCTGGAACAGCGGCCCGGCGACGATGTCGAAGCCGAGATCGCCGAACGCCGAGCTGACCAGGTTGGCGCCGCGGTCGTGCCCGTCCTGCCCCATCTTGGCGACGAACATCTTGGGCGCACGCCCCAGCCGCGAGGTGACCGACTTCGTCCCCTCGATCGCTGCGGTCCACGCCTCGTCGGCGCGCTGGCCGTAGATGCCGCTGACCGGCTGCGGCCGCGTGTCGTAGCGCCCGAACACCTTTTCCAGCGCGTAGCTAATCTCGCCCAGCGTCGCGCGGGCCCGCGCCGCGCGCACCGACAGGCGCAGCAAATTCTCGCCGCCCTTCGCGCCTTCCTCGAGCGCGGCCAGCGCGGCCTTGACCTCTTCCTCGTCGCGCGCGACCTTCAATTTCTCGATCCGCTCGACCTGGCTAGAGCGCACGCGCGCATTGTCGACTTCGAGAATGTCGAGCTCGGGCTCGTCCTTGAGCCGGTAGCGATTGACCCCGACGATCACCGTCTCGCCCGTGTCGACCTTGGCCGCACGCGCCGCGGCGGCTTCCTCGATGCGCTGCTTGGGCAGCCCTTCGGCGACCGCCTTGGTCATCCCGCCATGTTCCTCGACCTCGTCGATCAGCGCGCGCGCCTTCTCGACCAGCTCGGCGGTCAGCGCCTCGACATAGTATGACCCGCCGAGCGGATCGGCGACCGCGGTGATGCCGCTCTCCTCGGCGAGGATCAGCTGGGTGTTGCGCGCGATGCGGGCCGAGAAATCGGTCGGCAGCGCGATCGCCTCGTCGAAGCTGTTGGTGTGGAGCGACTGGGTGCCGCCCAGCGTCGCCGCCATCGCCTCGATCGTGGTGCGCACGATATTGTTGTACGGGTCCTGCTCGGTCAGCGACACGCCCGAGGTCTGGCAGTGGGTTCTTAGCAGCTTGGACTTCTCGGTCTTGGCCCCGAGACCGGTCATGATTTCCGCCCACAGCGTGCGCGCGGCGCGCAGCTTGGCGACTTCCATGAAGAAGTTCATGCCGATGCCGAAGAAGAAGCTGAGGCGCGGCGCGAACTTGTCGATGTCGAGCCCGGTTTCCGCGGCGGCGCGCACATAGGCCATGCCGTCGGCGAGCGTGTAAGCGAGCTCCTGCACCGCCGTCGCCCCGGCCTCGTGCATATGGTAGCCCGAGATCGAGATCGAGTTGAAGCGCGGCATCTCCTCGGCGGTGTAGGCGATGATGTCCGAAACGATCCGCATCGAGGGTTCGGGCGGATAGATATAGGTGTTGCGGACCGCGAACTCCTTGAGGATGTCGTTCTGGATCGTGCCCGACAGCGCCGCGTGATCGACCCCCTGCTCCTCGCCCGCGACGATATAGAAGGCCATCACCGGCAGCACCGCGCCGTTCATGGTCATGGACACGCTCATCTCGCCCAAGGGAATGCCGTCGAACAGCAGCTTCATGTCCTCGACCGTGTCGATCGCGACGCCCGCCTTGCCGACATCGCCCGACACGCGCGGATGGTCGCTGTCATAGCCGCGGTGGGTGGCGAGGTCGAAGGCGACCGACAGGCCCTTCTGCCCCGCCGCGAGATTGCGGCGATAGAAGGCGTTCGACTCCTCGGCGGTCGAGAAACCGGCATATTGGCGGATGGTCCACGGCCGCCCCGCATACATGGTCGCATAGGGTCCGCGCGTATAAGGCGGCAGGCCCGGATAGCCCGGGTCGAGCCCGTCCGTGTCCGCGGGTCCGTAGACGGTCTTGAGCGTGATGCCCTCGGGCGTCTCGACGCTGAGGTCGCGCCCCTTCGATTCCTTGTCGGCGAGCTGCTGCCAGTCGCCCTTGGTCGGCTTGTCGGTCATGGGCGGCGTCCTAGCGCGCCCGCGCGCCCTAGGAAAGGATCAGCTCGCGCAGGCCCAGCCCGATGGTGAGATCGAGGCCGATCACCAGCATGAAAAGCGACAGGCCCGCGTTGAACAGCACCAGCGTCTTGAACTTGGCCTCGCCGGCCTCGGCGCGGGTCAGGCGGGTGCGATAGAGCGGGATCACGCCGTCGGTGAGCGCGGTGAACACGCGCCGCGCGAGCAGCCCGGCGACGACCAGCGCGACTACGCCGGTGAACAGGTCGATCGCGGCATCGTTCATCAGTGGGCCTGCTTCGGGCTTTCCATGATCTCGGTCAGCACGCCTTCCATGTCCTTGGGATGGAGGAAGAAGATCGGCGTCCCGTGCGCGCCGATCCGCGTCGGCCCGAGGATGCGCTTGCCGAGCCCCTCGAACCAGCCGCGCGCTTCCTCGATGTCGGGTACCTCGAAGCACAGGTGATGCTGCCCGCCGAGCGGGTTCTTTTCGAGGAATTTGACGATCGGACTATCCTCGCCCAGCGGCTCGATCAGCTCGATCTGGCTGTTGGGCGTATCGACGAAGCACACGCGCACGCCCTGCGCCGGCAGGTCAAACGGCTCGCGCACGACCTCGGCCCCCATCGTTTCGCGATAATGCGCGACCGACTTGTCAATCGACGCCGTCGCCACGCCGACATGGTTGAGCCTACCCAGTTTCATCTGCCTTGCTCCTAGAGCGGAATATTATCGTGCTTCTTCCACGGGTTTTCGAGGCTCTTGTTGCGCAGCTTGCGCAGGCCCAGCGCGACCCGCTTGCGCGTCGAATGCGGCATGATCACCTCGTCGATGAAGCCCTTCGAGGCCGCCACGAACGGGTTGGCGAAGCGATCTTCATATTCCTTGGTCTTCTGCGCGATCTTGTCGGGATTGCCCGCATCCTTCCTGAAGATGATCTCGACCGCGCCCTTGGCCCCCATCACCGCGATCTCGGCGGTCGGCCAAGCATAGTTCAAGTCGCCGCGCAGGTGCTTGGACGCCATCACGTCGTAGGCGCCGCCATAGGCCTTGCGCGTGATCACCGTGATCTTGGGCACCGTCGCCTCGGCATAGGCGAACAGGAGCTTGGCGCCATGCTTGATGATCCCGTTATGCTCCTGCGCCACCCCCGGCAGGAAGCCCGGCACGTCGACCAGCGTCAGGATCGGGATCTCGAACGCATCGCAGAAGCGCACGAAGCGCGCCGCCTTCTTCGATGTGTTGATGTCGAGCACGCCCGCCAGCACCATCGGCTGGTTGGCGACCACGCCGACCGTACGCCCCTCGATGCGGCAGAAGCCGACGATGATGTTGGCGGCATGGTTCGGCTGGATCTCGAAGAAGCGGCCCTCGTCCGCCACTTTCCGGATTACCTCGTGCATGTCGTAGGGCTGGTTGGCGTTGGGCGGGATGACCGTGTCGAGGCTGTCCTCGAGGCGGTCCCAGGGATCGTCGGTCGGCACCTCGGGCACCGCGTCGCGGTTGCTCGCGGGGAGGTAGGCGAAGAATTCGCGCGTCGCGAGCAATGCGTCGATGTCGTTCTCGAACGCCGCATCGGCCACGCCCGACTTGGTCGTGTGCGTCTTCGCGCCGCCCAGCTCTTCCTGCGTCACTTCCTCGTTGGTGACCGTCTTCACCACCTCGGGGCCGGTCACGAACATGTAGCTCGTATCCTCGACCATGAAGATGAAGTCGGTCATCGCCGGCGAATAGACCGCGCCGCCCGCGCACGGGCCCATGATGACCGAAAGCTGGGGGATGACGCCGCTGGCCAGCACGTTGCGCTGGAACACCTCGGCATAGCCCGCAAGGCTGGCGACGCCCTCCTGGATGCGCGCTCCGCCCGAATCGTTGAGGCCGATCACCGGCGCGCCGACCTTCATCGCCGCGTCCATGATCTTGCAGATCTTCTCCGCGTGCCGCTCCGACAAAGAGCCGCCGAGTACGGTGAAATCCTGCGCGAAGACGTAGGTCAGGCGGCCGTTGATGGTGCCCGACCCGGTCACGACGCCGTCGCCCGGGTAGTGGACCTCGTCCATCCCGAAATCGATGCAATTATGTTCGACGAACATGTCGACTTCCTCGAAGCTGCCCTCGTCGAGCAACACGGTGAGGCGCTCGCGCGCGGTCAGCCGGCCCTTGGCGTGCTGCGCATCGATCCGCTTCTGCCCGCCGCCGAGCCTGGCGGCTTCGCGTTTCGCCTCGAGGGTTTCGATCGTCGAACTCATGCAAATCTCCTGTCGCGGCGCGGGTGGCACGAAAGGAGGCGGGGCGTCAATTGCCGGGCGGTGGCGGGGGTGCTTCGGGGGCGACGGGATCGATGCTGCCTCGCGCCATCGGATAGCGCAGGTAGAAGATTTCGGACGCCTCGGGATTGCCGACATTGACGACCTCGTCCGTGCCGCAAGCGGCGCGCAGTTGCAGCGCCGCCTCCCACTCCTCCTTGAAGGCATTGGGCGCGGCATAGGAGAAATGCTCGCCGATGCGGCCGGTCATGCGCCCGGTCAGGCGGTCGACCGTGACGAGGTGGCCGTCGCGCACGTCGAGACCGGTTTCGGCATGGAAGAACGCGAGGCTTTCGCTCCCGTCCTCTGCCATCACCCTGAGGCAGCCATCGCGCAGGATCAGCCGACCCGACCCGAGCGCTTCCAGCTGGAAGAAGGTGCGGTTGGGTTCGTTGGGCATCACGCGCACCATGTCGAGCGCGGCCTGCGTCGCTGCTGGCGCCACCAGCGGATGCACGAAGCTGATCGTCAGATAGTCCTCGACCTCCCAGCCCTTCTTCGCGATCAGCGCGTCCCAGTCTTCCTCGGTCAGCGCGACGTCGAGATGGATCGACTTGTCGAGCGTGCCCGTCCCGCCGCCGCCCAGCGCGCCGAGCGGCTGGAGCCGCTTGATCCAGCGATCGAGTTCGGCCTGCGCCTGTTCGTCGGTGCCATCGAAGCCTTGCGTTGCCTGACGCCGCGCGACCGGCAGCGCGCCTTTCTGCTCGGCCTCGGCCAGCAGCGGGCGATAATCGGGCGTCTCCGCCTCGAGGATGGTCGGCCATTCCTTTCCGGCGTCGGGCGGCACATCGCCCGCGCACGCCGCAGGAAGGAGCATCAGGATGGGCAGCAATTGACGCATGACAGGCACCTCTCGGCCCCATCGACGCATGGCGCGCCTTGCGCGTCCCTGAACGCGCCTAGAGTTCCAGCCGCCGCTGGTAGATGTCGAGCTCGTCGCCCTGCACCTTGACCACGTGGACGACATTGGTCGAACCCGACACGCCGAACGGCACGCCCGCCATGATCACCAGCCGGTCGCCCTTGCCCGCGATATGGTGGCGCAGCGCCATGCGCTTGGCCTTGCCGACCATTTCCTCGAAATTCTCGACATCGCGCGTGTGGACCGCGTGGCTTCCCCACAAGAGCCCGAGGCGCCGCGCGACCTGCTGCGAGGCGGTCATCACCAGCATCGGCACCGAGGGACGCTCGCGCGAGATGCGCCGCGCGGTCGAGCCGCTCGAGGTGTAGCAGACCATCGCCTTGGCGCTGATCGTACGCGCGATGCCGCGGGCGCTCTCCGCGAGCGCATCCGCCGTCGTCGCTTCGGGCCGCGTCTCGGTGAAGTGGATGCGGTCGAAATAGCGCTCGTCTTCCTCCACCGCGCGCCCGATGCGGTCCATCATCTTGACCGCCTTGACAGGATAGTCGCCCGCCGCGCTTTCCGCCGACAGCATGACCGCGTCGGCCCCGTCGTAGATCGCGTCGGCGACGTCGTTGACCTCGGCGCGCGTCGGGGTCGGCGAGAAAATCATCGATTCGAGCATCTGCGTCGCGACCACCACCGGCTTGCCGTGATGGCGCGCGGTCGCGACGATCTTGTTCTGTACCGGTGGCACCTTTTCGGGCGGCAGCTCGACGCCCAGATCGCCGCGCGCGACCATGACCGCGTCGGCGAGTGCGAGGATTTCCTCGAGCCGCTCGACCGCCTGCGGCTTCTCGATCTTGGCGAGGATGCCGGCCCTGTCGCCGATCAGCTCGCGCGCTTCGGCGACGTCCTCGGGCCGCTGCACGAACGACAGCGCGATCCAGTCGGCCCCCTGTTCGAGCGCGAATTGCAGGTCGCTGCGATCCTTTTCGGTCAGCGCCGGGATGGGCACCACCACATCGGGCACGTTGACGCCCTTGCGGTCGGAGATCTTGCCGGAAACCTGCACCTCGGCGACGATCTTGTCGGCGGTCACTTCCTTGGCGGTCAGGCGGATCTTGCCGTCGTCGATCAGCAGCATCGAGCCCGGGGTGAGCGCTTCGAAAATCTCGGGATGCGGCAGGCAGACACGGCTCGCATCGCCCGGCGCGGGGTCGCGGTCGAAGGTGATGAGGTCGCCCTTCTTCACCTTGACCTTGCCGTCGGCGAACGTGCCGACGCGCAGCTTGGGACCCTGCAGGTCGACGAGGATGGTGGTCGGGCGCCGCAGCTTCGCCTCGAGCGCGCGGATGTGGGAAAACAGCGCCTTCTTCTCGTCCTGGCTGCCATGGCTCATGTTGATCCGGAACGCGTCCACGCCCGCGCGCTTCAATTCCTCGATCATCTCGGGCGTGTCGGAAGCCGGGCCGAGGGTCGCGAGGATTTTCACCTTGCGGTCGCGGGGCTTCATCGATTGGGCCATGTGCCTGTCTTTCTTCGCGCTTTGCTGTCTTCGTGCGCCGCCATAGCGGACCGTGCGGACCGCGCAACCGGCTTGAGCGAACGCGCCGCCTCGCCTAGAGCCGCCGACCGACCCTGACACCATCTATGAAGATTCGGAGTGACCAATGAGTGACGGTAGCATCGCGGCCGACCAGCTGCGCCTGTTCATCGAGCGGATCGAACGTCTCGAGGAAGAGAAAAAGGGCATCGCGGACGACATCAAGGACGTCTACGCGGAAGCCAAGGCGAACGGCTACGATACCAAGACGATGCGCGCCATCGTGCGCCTGAGGAAGATGGAAAAGCACCAGCTCGACGAGCAGGATGCGCTTCTGGAGACCTATCGCGCCGCCCTCGGGATGGCGTAAACACGGCCCACTGACACTCGCGACCGGAAAAAAGGGGTTTGTCCATGAAGCAGTTCGAAGTGCGGATGGACGACCTCGCCCGGTCGCGGCTGGTCGAGCGGGACCTGCCCGCCCTCGCCGAAGAAGCGATCCGGCTCGAGATCGAGCGCTTCGCCTTCACCGCCAACAACATGACCTATGCGGTCGCCGGCGACATGCTCGGCTATTGGCAGTTCTTCCCGGCCAGCGAAGACGGCTGGGGCCAGATCCCGGTCTGGGCGAGTGCCCGCGTCATCGAGAGCAGGCACGAGGCCGTCGCCGTGGGGGACCGCTTCTACGGCTATTTCCCGCCTGCCGGGATGGTCGACCTGTTGCCCGGCCAGGTGAGCGCGCGCCGCCTTGTCGACATGGCCCCGCACCGCCAGGCGCTGCCGCCGCTCTACAACCTGTATCGCCGCCTCCCGGACGAGGCCGATGCGGCGTCCGACAACAACATGATCCTGCTCGCGCCGCTCCACCTCACCTCTTTCTGCCTGTGGGATGCGCTCAAGAGCCGCGACTGGCACGGCGCCGAGCAGGTCCTCGTGTCGAGCGCGTCGTCGAAAACCTCGCTCGGTCTCGCATTTGGCCTCCACCGCGACGAGGACGCGCCCGAGACGATCGGCCTGACCTCGCGCGGCAATGTCGAGTTCGTCCGGCGCACCGGCCTCTATGACGAGGTTGTTGCCTATGACGACGTGGCCGCGCTCGAACGCGTGCCCAGCGTGCTGGTCGACATGGCGGGAAGCCCCTCGCTTGTCGCCTCGCTGTTCGGCCATCTCGGCGACAAGTTAACCTATCGCTACAATGTCGGCGCGACCCATGCGCCGGGCACCGACACCGCCTTGTCGGGCGAGGGCGCGAAAGCGTCGGGCGACAAGGAAATGTTCTTCGCCCCGCGATACATCCTCGAGCGCGTCAAGGAATGGGGCGCGGAGGAATTCGACCGCCGTTCGACCGCCTTCGTCGCGGGCGCGGCCGAGGCCACCGCCGGGTGGATGTCGATCGAGGAGCGCGTCGGTCTCGACGCGCTCGCGGACGCCTACGACATCTTCCAGCAGGGCAGCTGGCCGCCCGACAAGGGCCTGGTGATCCTCCCCTGACCCTGCGGGCGTTGAAGCGGAGCCGCGGGCCTGCTTAAGCTGTGCCCGAAACCATTCGCAGGAGCGTAGCATGATCGTCACCACCACCCCGTCCGTCGAGGGCCGCGAGATCGCCGACTATCTCGGCATCGTGGTCGGCGAGGTCATCGTCGGCGCCAACATCTTCCGCGACATGTTCGCCTCGATCCGCGATCTCGTCGGCGGGCGCGCGGGCGCCTACGAGGAAGTGCTCGAACGCGCGCGCCGCGAAGCGATCCTCGAAATGGTCGGCAAGGCGCGCGGCCTGGGCGGCGACGCCATTGTCGGCTGCGACCTCGACTACGAGATTCTCGGCAAGGCGGGCTCGATGCTGATGGTGTCGATCTCGGGCACCGCGGTAAAGCTTCGCTAGGCGGCATGCCTAGACACGCGCCGTTCGAGTTCGAGCGACGGGAAAATCTGCTGGTCGACACGGCCAACGGTCTCGCGATCGACTTCTATTCGTGGCCCGAATATCATTACACCGTCTGCCTACAGCCCCTATCCGGGCCGCAGGCCGAGGCATGGCCCGTCGACCAGCGCGCCTATTTCCAGTTTTCCTATCGCTGGTGAAAAGAGGGCGGAACGACGTTCCAGACCTTCGCAACGGCGAACGAGGAACAGTCGTTCAGCGACGACTATCCCGGACGTCGGCGCGAAGTCCTCGAGGCGATCGTCCCGTTGATCCTGCCCATGTCGTTTCACAGCTTTCCAAGCATCGAAGCCGCTTTCGAACCGGTCCTGCCCAAGAGCTTCGAGGGCTTCCTGTCGGGGATCAGGCGCTTGTCGCCGCCCCCCGATATTGAACGCGCTGGCCGCATAAGCTAGGCGTCGCTCCGATTCATCCCCTCATAAATTCGAGAAACGAACCGATGGCCGGCCATTCCAAATTCAAGAACATCATGCACCGCAAGGGTGCGCAGGATAAGAAACGCTCGGCGCTCTTCTCCAAACTGTCGCGCGAGATCACCGTCGCGGCCAAGTCCGGCCTGCCCGATCCCGAGATGAATCCGCGCCTGCGCCTCGCGGTCCAGACCGCGCAGAAGCAGTCGATGCCCAAGGACAATATCCAGCGGGCGATCGACAAGGCTGCGGGCGGCGAAGGCGATAATTACGAAGAGATCCGCTACGAGGGCTACGGCCCCAACGGCGTGGCGATCATCGTCGAGGCGCTCACCGACAATCGCAACCGCACGGCCACCAACGTGCGCACGATCTTCTCGAAGAACGGCGGAAATCTCGGCGGACCCAATGCGGTCAGCCACGGCTTCGACCGCCTCGGGCTGATCGAATACAGCGCCGATGCGCTCGACGAGGAGAAAGTTCTCGAAGCGGCGATGGAAGCCGGCGCGGACGACATCCAGTCGGACGAGGAAACCCATTCGATCTGGACCGAAGCGGAGCAGCTCCACGAAGTCGCCAAGGCACTGGAAGGCGCGCTCGGCGAACCGGAGACCGCCAAGCTGGCGTGGCGTCCGCACCTCGAGGTCGACGTCAAGGGCGGTGACGCCGATACGCTGATGAAACTCATCGACGCACTCGACGACGACGACGATGTCCAGACCGTCTGGGGCAATTATTCGCTGTCGGACGAGGAACTCGAGCGCCTCGGCGGCTGATGCGCATCCTCGGTCTCGACCCGGGTCTCGGCACCACCGGCTGGGGCCTGGTCGAGGCGGACGGCAACCGCCTGCGCCACCTGGCTAACGGCCACCTGAAGACCGACCCCAAGGAGCCGCTCGCCAAGCGACTGTCGCACCTTGCGAGCATGGTCGAGGCGATCATTGCCGACCATCGGCCGCAGGCCGCGGCCCTCGAGGAAATCTTCGTCAACAAGAACCCCCAGTCGACCCTCAAGCTCGCCCAGGCGCGCGGCGTACTGCTGATGGCCTGCGCGCGCGCCGGGCTCGAACCCGCCGAATATGCCGCGCGCCTCGTCAAGAAATCGGTGGTCGGCGTCGGCAATGCCGACAAGGCGCAGGTCCACGCGATGGTCACGAGGCTGATGCCCGGCGCCAATGTCGCGGGCGCCGATGCGGCCGACGCGCTCGCGGTCGCGGTCACGCATGCCCATCATCTCGCCGCGAGCCGAAGCGGCTTGCGCTGACCGCCGCGCGCGCTAGCCTTCGTTTCATGATCGCGCGCCTCACCGGCAAACTTGCCGAAACCGGAACCGAAACCTGCGTCCTCGACGTCTCGGGCGTCGGCTATCTCGTCCATTGTTCGGCCCGCACGCTCGAGAAGATCGGCGATGTCGGCGGCCATGTCATGCTGCTCACCGAGATGCAGGTCCGCGAGGATTCGATGACGCTCTTCGGTTTTTCGAGCGCCGCCGAGAAAGCCCATTTCACCGCGCTGACCGGGGTCCAGGGCGTCGGCGGCCGCGTCGCGCTCGCCATCCTTTCCGCGCTTACCCCGGACGAGCTGGTGCAGGCGGTCTCCTCGGGCGACAAGGCGATGGTGGCGCGCGCCAACGGGGTCGGGCCCAAGCTTGCGCTGCGCATCGTCAACGAGCTTGCGGGCAAGCTCGGCGACCCGTCGCTAGCAGGCGGGATGGCCGGCGCCGCGCCCAGGGGCAGCCACGCCGCCGACGCGCTCTCCGCACTCGCCAATCTCGGCTTCAAGCCCGCCGAGGCCTCGCGTGCGGTCAAGGCCGCGCAGGACGAACTCGGCGCCGATGCGGGCCTCGACGCGCTGGTCCGCACCGCCCTCAAGAAAGCCGCGAAATGAGCAAGCACCGCCGCAAGAAAGCGCCGGCGCCCAAGCCTCCCGTCGACAGGAGCGACTGGATCGAGTGGGTCCGCTACGTCCTGCTCGCGATGGTTGCGGCGGTGGTCGGCGTCGTCCTCTACATGCTCTTCGCCGACCCCTCCGACCTGTCGGGGGGCGACCTGTTCGCGGGGGTGATGATGGCGATGTGGGGCGCTGCGCCGCTGCTCGTCGCCTACCATGCCAGCCGCCCGCGAAAACCGCGCGTGCGCCGCCTCAGCTGGTCGCTCTCCGGGCTTGTCGGCGGTGGGTGGATGCTCGCGCTGATCGCGCCCATCGCGCAGGGCGAAGGCGGTTCGACCGCTGCGCTCGGTCTACTCGTTTTGCCCTTCTACCTGTTCGTCGGCCTGCTCGTGGTCCAGCTGATCCAGACGCTGCTCGAAAGCCTCCAGGGGCGTCGCTAGCCCCAGGCTTGGCCGTAGACGCGCAACAGGTTGAGCCCGAGAAGTTTCTCGACCTGCCGCTGGCTCCACCCGCGTTTCATCAGGTCCTCGCCAAGCCGCTTGTAGAGATCGATCGAGTTGTAATCGGGCACGAGGGGCAAGAAGTCCTCGCCTTCTCCTGGCGCCGCGATCCCTCGCTCGATGCGTTCCTTCTGGTTGGCGCGAAATTGCGCACGCTGCTCTTCCGTCAGCACGATCGGGAGCGTCCCATTGTCGGTACCGATCGTCACGCAGTCCTCGCCGCCCACCTTGGCGATATGCTCGATGTGTCGAAGCAGGGTCTCGCCGGTGGGGACCGGATCTGCGCTCAGGTAAGGGATGAAGAAAACGCCGACCGTGCCGCCCTTTTCGGCGATCGCGCGGATGGTCGCATCGTCGACATGGCGCGGATGGGCGTGCACCGCCATCGCACCCGAGTGGGAGACCATCGGCAATTTCGCATGCGCCGCGCCTTGCGCCATCGTTTTCTGACCGCCGTGCGACAGGTCGAGCAGCATCTTGTTCGCCTCGATCGCCTCGATCGTCGCGTACCCGAGCCGCGACAGGCCTCCGTCGGCTTCTTCCAGAGCCCCGTCCCCTGCGAGGTTGCGGAGATTGTAGGTCAGCTGAATCGTACGGGTGCCCAGCTCGTGCATCTTGGGGATGCGGTCGAGATCGGCACCGACCATGCTGGTATCCTGCGTACCGATGATGATGCCGAGTTTGCCGTCGCGCTTGGCGGCATGGATGTCGGCGACCGTTTCGACCAGCGTCAGGCGGTCCGGGTTGGCGCTGATCTGCGCCTTGACGTCGTCGACGCTTTCCTCGAAGGCCTCCCAGCTGGCCCCGTCATTGCCGACCGGGCGGACGGTGGTGCGGAACACGGTAAGGCCCATCTCGCGGGTCTCCTTCCACGCTCTCTCCGTCAATCGCGCATGGCCTTCATTGTAGGGGTCGGACAGTCCCGTCAGCCCGTCGATCACAATCGCCGATCGAAACCAGTCCTTCTTGGGGGCCGCCGCGCTCAGCGGCCCGGCCGTCATCGCGATCCCCGCCGCGCCCGCTGCCAGGAAGCTACGCCGATCCAACATATCCATTCCTTCCCCAAATACTGCGCGGCGCGATGCCCGCACCCTGTCATGCCTGACACCTCCCGCTCGGCAAAGCGGCATCCGCTCTCGACCGGTGAAAACGCTGTGCTTCGCCCGCGCATTTGTGCATCATGCCGGTCATGGACGAGGAAACCCATCGCGCGGCCTGTCGCTGCGGGCAACTGGAAGCGGTCACACGCGGCGAGCCGCTGCGCGTATCGATCTGCCACTGCCGCGCCTGCCAGAAGCGGTCGGGCAGCGCGTTCGCCGCGCAGGTCCGTTTCCCGGTCGAGAATGTCCGCGTGAAAGGCGACGCGAAGAGTTGGACCCGCACCGGCGATGCCGGCGGCGAAGTCGAGTATCGCTTCTGCGCCGACTGCGGCACCACCGTCGCCTACACCCTGTCCAGCGAGCCACAGAGCATCGCGATCCCGCTCGGCCTGTTCGACGATCCCTACCGCTTCCGCCCCGCCGCCTCGGTCTACGAGGAGCGGATGCACGAATGGGTCGAACTGGCCGGCGGCGACATCGACCACCACGATTGAGGCGACGCGCTATTCCGGCGGGCAGTCGCCGTAATGGGCCTGCGTGATCGTGCGCCACGCTGCCGCGCCGCCCGGCTCGACCCGCTCCAGCCGCAACAGATAGTCGTCATAGCCGGGATGATTGGGCCGATCGAAGCGCGCCTCGCGAAGCTGGCCGTCAGTTGCGCCGACGACGACGGTACCTGACAGCGCGTCACCGGTGGCCTGGTAGGTCCTGAGGCCGTCCCGCACGCCGCGGTCGACGAAGGTCACGCGCCCGAGCGAGCGAAAGAAGGGAGGCTGCTCGGGCCAGATCATGCGCATCGAGACCGCGAAATCGCCCCCTCCCGGCCGTGCCCGAAGCATCGCGTGGAGGTCGGCGAGGTCGTAGTCGTAGAGCATCCACGGCGAGGGTCCGGCGTCGGTTTCCTCGGTCATCGTCTCGCCGCCCAGGCTGACCTCGACATGCAGGCGCCGAGCATCGGGATCGAGCGACAGTTCGCCGAATGCCGCCTGGCTTCCGTCCTCGGCGACCTTTCCGGCGATGAGGCGCTGCGCCTCGAACGGCTCGCCCCCCATCTGCGCGGTGACATAGGCGGCGGTTTCGCATTTCGCGACCCACTTGTAGACCGCGATGTCGCGATCCGTGGGGAAGTGGTGGACGATATGCTCGGCCATCGTGCCGTCGCCGTTCGAGCGGATGTAATGCGAGATGGGCGCGACGTACGTTCGAGGTTGGGGTCCCGCGCAGCCCGCGACCGCGAACAAGGCGGTCCAGCCAAGAATGGTTTTCATCGTTGCTCCTTGATCCAACGCAGCACGGGGTCGGCCCCGGCCGCAAAATCTTCGTGGGTGAAAGGGAGTGCGACGTCGGGCCGAACGCTGGTCGAGCGATCGCCCGGCTCGCCCGTCTGCCAGAACTTGCTCGAATGGATCACCCGCCACCCGCTTGCGGGAAGCGTGACAATCCGCGTCTCGCCATAATGGTTGGCGCCATCTCCTGTCGGCTGCCCCACGAGCACCGCGTCCGTTTCGCGCCGCATCGCGCTTGCCAGCATGATGCACGCCGAATGCGTTCGCCGCCCGATCGCCAGGAACAGCCTGCGCTCGCGCTCGGCCGCCGACCCGCTTATCGCCGCCACGAGTTCGGGAACGAGATCCCCGTTCCCGCCCGGACAGTCGCGCGCGTCGATGACGAGCGGCCTCGCCGGGTCGTTAGCGGCCTTGCCGAGTTCCGCCATCAGTGCCTGCCAGCGAGCAGCGTCCGGTGCGCGCAATTCGACGATCCGCAGGACATGGGCGCTATCAAGGGCGGTCACGGCCATCGCCGGGGCGGGCTCGGCCCCCTCGACCTGCCAGTCGGCAAAGCCCCCGTCGGTCCGGCTGAACAGCCAGTCGAAATCATCGGTCGGCGTGGCGAGCGCGAGACGACGCGGCGCCGCGCCATCGACGACGAGTTCGACCGTGTCGCCGTCCACCACGCCCAGCGCGGCGAGCACGAAATCCGACGACAGCCATTCGGGTGCATATTCCGCGGCGAAACCAGGTGTCGCGTGCGGCAGCATCGTCATCGTGTCGGACAGGATTGCCTCGATTTCCCGGCCGCCGATGCGGGTCACGCGCGTGCCGAGGAGCGCGCCGAGATCGCGCCGCGCCCCCACCACGAACAAGCCGTCGTCGAACCACTCGAACCGCAGCGGCAGCATGCGCCGCGTCGGGATCGGCGCATCGTCGCCGGGCAGCGCGAAGACCGGCAACAGGGTGTGCCCGTCGCCGATGGACGCGACCAGCCGCGCCATTTCCGCCCCACCGTCCACGCGCGCAGCATCGCGTTCGAGCGCTGCCAGCGGGCGATGATGATCGATCCGCGGGTGATGGGCCTTCGCTTCGGCGAGAAAGGCTCTCGCGTCGCGCTGCCTAGGCTCGTCGCTGCTCGTGGGCGTGGCGCAGGCAGAAAGCAGGAACGTCAGAAGGGAAATTGAACGCATGGTGGATGACTACTGTATTATTCGTATAATACAATGCCGACTTCGCCAACCGTGCACGACGCTTCGTCAAACGGCGGGCGATTTCCTGCTGCACTCACGCGCCTTCCCCGCTAGGCTCCCTTCCAAGATGGCCACCGATCCAGACCGCCTTTCCACCCCCGAGCGCCGTCCCGAGGACGCCGATGCCGCGCTGCGGCCCAAGGCGCTTGACGAGTTCATCGGACAGAAGGGGGCACGCGAGAACCTGCGCATTTTCGTCAATGCCGCCAAGGCGCGCGAGGAAGCGCTCGACCACGTGCTGCTGTTCGGGCCCCCGGGACTGGGTAAGACCACGCTGGCGGGCATCCTGGCGCGCGAAATGGGCGTGGGATTTCGCGCTACGTCCGGGCCCGTCATCGCCAAGCAGGGCGACCTCGCCGCGCTCCTTACCAACCTCGAGGAAGGCGACGTCCTCTTCATCGACGAGATTCACCGGCTCAACCCGGCGGTCGAGGAGGTGCTCTATCCCGCGATGGAAGACCGCGCGCTCGACATCATGATTGGCGAGGGGCCGAGCGCCCGCTCCGTGCGCATCGACCTGCCGCCTTTCACCCTGGTCGGCGCGACCACGCGGCAGGGCCTCCTCACCACCCCGCTGCGCGATCGTTTCGGCATTCCCGTGCGGCTCAATTTCTACACGGTCGAGGAACTCGAACAGGTCGTGACCCGCGCCGCGGGGCTGCTCGACGCGCCGATCGCCGGCGACGGCGCCACCGAGATCGCGCGTCGCAGTCGCGGCACCCCGCGCATCGCCGGACGGCTGCTGCGCCGCGTGCGCGACTTCGCCCATGCCGCGGGCGCCGGGACGATCGACGCCGCCACCGCCGACAGCGCCTTGAAGCGGCTCGAAATCGACGAACTCGGCCTCGACGCGATGGACCGGCGCTATCTCCACATGATCGCCGACCTCTATGGCGGCGGCCCGGTCGGGGTCGAGACGCTCGCCGCCGGCCTGTCCGAACCGCGCGATACGATCGAGGACGTGGTCGAGCCCTATCTCATTCAGCTTGGCCTCATCGCGCGCACTGCAAGAGGGCGCTGCCTCAACGGGCGCGGCTGGACCCATCTCGGCATCACCCCGCCCAAGGGAGCACAGGACGGACTGTTCGACGACGGAGCCAAGTGATGCGTCTTCTTCTCGCTGCCGCAGCGGCCGCCCTCGCGGCGCTCGCCCCGGCGCCCGCCGCCGCCCAGTCGCGCGCGCCCGACTATGCGAGCGAGAAGGACTGGCTGTGCCTGCCCGGCCGCGACGACATCTGTTCGCGCGCGCTCGCGGTGACGCCGCTCGGTCCCAAGGGCTATGGCAAGACCGTCGCCGCGCGCCCTGCCGACAATCCCCCGGTCGACTGCTTCTACGTCTATCCTACGATCAGCCAGGACCCCGGCCTCAACAGCGACCTTAATCCCGGCAGCGCCGAGGAATTGTTCGTCACCCAGTACCAGTTCGCGCGTCTTTCGGGCGTGTGCCGCCCGTTCGTCCCGCTCTACCGCCAGATGACGATGTCCTCGATCGCGGTCGCGGCGACCGGCGGCGACGTGATGGACGCCGGGATGCTCGCTTTCGGCGACGTCGCCCGCGCATGGGCGACCTACCTCGAAAAATACAACGAAGGCCGCCCCTTCGTCCTCGTCGGCCATAGCCAGGGCTCGATCATGCTCGAGCAATTGCTCAAGACCGTGATCGAGAAGAGCCCCGCCAAAGATCGCATGGTCCGCGCTATCCTGCCGGGCTGGAATTTTCCGGTGAAGCCGGGCGAGGCCCGCGCCGAAGGCTTCGCCTCGACCCCGCTTTGCCGAGACGCCGACGACACGGGCTGCATGATGAGCTGGACTACCTATGGCGAGGGAGAGCGCCCGGTGAACGGGGCCTTCTTCGGCACGTCGAAACTGCCCGGCACGACCAATGCCTGCACCCATCCCGCCCAGCCCGGCGCCAAGGGCTGGGCCCCGCTCGACGGGTTCTTCTACGCCAAGTCGTCCTACCCCGTACCGGGCGGGCCGGTGCGCTGGGCGAAGAATGGCTCGCCGCCGACCGGTTACATCTCGACCGAGAAATTCCTCGAGGCGCGCTGCGTCCAGGACGGACAGGCCGGCTATCTCGAGATCCGCCTGCCGCGCGCGCCCGGCGACATGCGCACCGCACGCATCGGCGGCGAGGTCGGTCAGTTCGGCATCTTTCTGCCCGGCTGGGGCAAGCACCTCGCCGACATCGCCATCGCGCAAGGGTCGATCATCGACAGCATCGCGCGATTGGGCGCGACCGTCACTCCAGCCAGAACAGCTCTTCGAGCCGCACCCCAAGCGCAGCAGCCATCCGCAGGGACAACACGGTAGAGGGCACGAAGACGCCGTTCTCGACCGTGTTGACCGTCTTGCGGGTCACGCCGCATCGCTCTGCAAGCTCGGCCTGGGTAAGACCCAGCTGGAGGCGCTTTTCCTTCAGCGAATTGCGCAGTTCAGCCATTGCGCGTGCTGCGCCATTCCTGCACGGCCAGCGAAATGAGCCCGGCCCCCAGGCCTAGCGAAACCAGCGCGTGCACCGCCTCGCGGATGCCCCAGTCCAAGCCGGGCGCGGTTGCGTAGAAGGCAAACCCGCTCAGCATCGCGACCGTGAGCGCGATACGGATCGAGCGCGCTCGATGCGATTGCGTCAGTTCGTCGTCGAGGACGTTGCGAACGGCCTTGGGCATGAGCCAATAGCCGTTGGTGAGCAGCACGCCGAGGATCAGGACGGAGAGGACCGCCCAACCGATCAGGCGCGGCGTATCGAGCTCTCGGCCGACATTGCCTATCTGCTGCGTGATGTAGATGATCGCCACCACCCCAAGCATTCCCGCCTTGCGGGCCGAGAGTGTTTCCACGGATGCGCCCCCCCGAAACATCGCGAGCCTCCATTTTTATGTAACCTATGGGTTACAAGTAACGCAAAGGTTACACCACGTCAATCGATTCGAATCCCGCCGGGAAACGACGGGAAAATGCCACGCTTCGTCGAACGACGGGCCGTCGCGCTTGGAACCGTAAAATCACGCGGCTAGAGCGGCGTTGATGGAGGGTTCACCATATCAGCCGCCCCGCGGGGCCTTCGAGGACGACGTCCACCTGTTTGCCGTGAGCGTTTATTTCGAGGACACCGACCTTTCGGGGATCGTCTACCACGCCAATTACCTGCGCTATTTCGAGCGGGCCCGTTCGGACATGTTGCGCGCGCTCGGCATCGACCAGCGTGCCGCGATCGAAAGCGGGCTTGGCGCCTATGCGGTGACCGAGATGGACATCAAGTGGAAGCGGCCCGCGCGGCTCGACGACGATCTTCTCGTCATCAGCCGCGTCGAAACCGTGCGCGCTGCCAGCTGTTCCATTCATCAACGAGTCATGCGCGGGGATGAACTCTTGGCCGAAGCCAGGGTGATTGCCGCGCTCCTCTCTCCCGAAGGGCGGCCGCGCCGCCAGCCGGTGGAGTGGATCGAGAAGTTCAACGCCGTTCTTGGCAAGGGAGTGTGATGCCGGAAGTGACCACGTCGGGCGATTTGATGAGCCCGCTGACCCTGTTTCTCCAGGCCGACCTGGTGGTGAAGATCGTCATGCTCGGCCTCCTGGCCGCGAGCATCTGGACCTGGGGGATCATCTTCACCCATTCCGCGCGCTTGCGCTCGGTCGGATCGAAGAGCCGCCGGTTCATCGACGATTTCGCAAGGTCGGACGACCTCCTCGCCTTCTACGAGAAGCGCGGCCGTGAGGACCTGCCGCCTGCAAAGATCCTGAAAGCGGGCCTTGAGGAATTCCGCCGCCCGCGCGGCAACCATGTCGATCGCGCCGCCTTGCGCGAGCGCATCGCGATCGCCACCGACGGCGCTATCGCGGGCGCGCTCGACCGCCTGTCCGACCGTCTCAACATCCTCGCCACGGTCGGCTCGGTCGCGCCGTTCGTCGGCCTGTTCGGCACGGTATGGGGCATCATGCGCTCCTTCACCGCCATCGCGGGCGCCAACAACACCTCGCTCGCGGTCGTCGCGCCGGGCATCGCAGAAGCCTTGTTCGCGACCGCCATCGGCCTGTTCGCCGCGATCCCCGCGGTCATCGCCTATAACCGCCTGACCCACCGCATCGACCTCTACGAGGCGCAGCTCGGGCGCTTTGCCGATCGCTTCCAGGCGACGCTCGGCCGGGAGCTGGAGCGGGCCTGATGGGCGCTGCGCTCTCTTCTTCCGCCTCGGGCCGCCGCCGCGGTCGCGGGCGCCGCCGTGCACCGATGAGCGAGATCAACGTCACGCCGCTGGTCGACGTGATGCTGGTGCTGCTGATCATCTTCATGGTCACCGCCCCGCTGCTTGTCGCGGGGGTCGCGGTCGATCTTCCGGAAAGCCGCGCCGAAACGCTCGACCAGAACATGGAGCCGGTCCAGCTGTCGATCGCGCGCGACGGCGCGGTTTCGATCGACGACGTGGTCGTCGCCGACGGGGACCTGCCCGCGCGCCTCGAGGCGATCGCTGCCGCGCCCCAGCCGCCCGAGGGCCGCCGCGTCTACCTGCGTGCCGACCGCAGCCTCGATTATGGCCGCGTGATGCGCGTGATGGGCGAACTCAACCGCGCCGGATTGAACCGTGTCGCGCTCGTCTCGGTCGGGGACGCCGAACGGTGAGGCTCGACCGCGCCGAGTGGGCCGGGACGGCGACCTCGGTCGCGTTTCACGTCGCGCTCGTCGCGGCGCTGTCCCTGTCGCTCGCGCATGTCGCGCGCCCGCCCGAGCCGCCCGCCATCGCGGTCGAATTCGTCGACGAGATCGGGCTGGAATCGCGCGCCGCGGTGCAGGAATCCGCACTCGCCAAGCAGGCGATGAGCCCCGAGCCCGAGGACGTGGCGGAACCCATCCCCGACGAGGTCCCGCCCCCGCCCAAGGTCGAGCCCACCCCCGCGCCCCCGCGCGAGCGCGTCAAGCCGACGCCGACCCCGCGCACCGAGCAGCCGCGCCGCCAGAATACGCGCCGCTCGCGCCTCGGCGACGACTTTCTCGACGGGATTTCGGAAGGCAATAGCCGCACCGGCCAGGCCGAAACCGGGCAGGCCGCCGCGCCCGTGATCGACGCCGCCGCGATGGCCTCGATCCAGCAGGCGATCCGGCGCCAGGTCCAGCCTTGCGCCGACCTGCAGCAGAACCCCGGCCCCGGCGCCAACCGCATCCGCGTGACCCTGAACCTGCGCCTTGCCCCCGACGGCCGCCTGTCGAGCCGCCCACGCGTCGTGAGCGTGTCGGGCGTCGATGGCGAGAACGAGCGATACGAGGATCGCGTCAAGGACCTCGCCATCGCGACCTATGTCGGGTGCGCGCCGCTGACCGGCCTGCCGTCCGAACTCTACAAGACCTCGCAGGGCGGCTGGTCGAACATCAACATGACCTATCGCCTACCCTAAGGAGCACGACGATGACCAAATTCTTCTCCTTCCTGCTCCTCGCCGGGACCGCGCTCGCCGCGCCCGCGCATGCGCAGGACGATCCGCCCCCGCTCGAGGTCGACGTGATCGGCGGGCGCGAGGGACCGACCCCGGTCGCCGTCCCCGTGCTGCCCACGCCGGTCCCGCAGATGACACCGATCGGCCGCACCGATGTGCTCGGGCGGACCATCGCCGAACTGATCGCCTCGGATCTTCGCGCCACCGGAATCGTCACCCCGATCGGCCCGGTCGGCATCCGCCCGCTTCGGATGGACGAGGTGCGCAGCCCCGCCTTCGACGAGTGGCGCCGCACCGGCGCCTCCGCGCTCGTCTCGGGCTATGTCGAACTCGCCGACAACGGGCGCCTGACGCTCGCCTGCTACGTGTTCGACACGGTCACCAAGCGCGAACTTGCGCGCCAGGGCTTTTCGGTCGAGCCGGAGGACTGGCGCCGCGCCGCGCACAAGTGCGCCGACGTCGTCTACACCCGCCTCACCGGCGAGGGCGCCTTCCTCGACACGCGGATCGTCTACGTCGCCGAGACCGGCCCCAAGAACGCGCGCGTCAAGCGGATCGCGATCATGGATTCGGACGGGTCGAACCACCGCTACCTGACCGAGGGCAAGGAGACGGTGATCACGCCGCGCTTCTCGCCCGACGGCTCGCAGCTCGTCTACATGAGCTACAAGGGCCGCCGTCCGCGAGTCTACAAGCTCGACCTCGCCACCGGCCGCGAGGAATTGCTGGTGCCCGGCACTGCATTCACCTTCGCGCCGCGCTATTCGCCCGACGGGCGCAACATCGTCTTCTCGATGGGCAGCTACGGCAACAGCGACATCTACGTCGTGCCCGCGCGCGGCGGTACCCCGCGGCGCCTCACAGACATGCCGGGCATCGATACCGCGCCCAGCTACTCGCCCGATGGCAGCAAGATCGTCTTCGAGAGCGACCGCTCGGGCTCGCAGCAGCTCTACGTGATGAATGCCGACGGGTCGGGCCAGCGACGCATCAGCTTCGGCGGCGGGCAATATGCCTCGCCGGTATGGAGCCCGCGCGGCGACCTCGTCGCCTTCACCAAGATCGGCGGCGGCCAGTTCCGCATCGGCATCATGAATGCCAGCGGCGGCGGCGAGAAATTGCTGACCAGTAGCTGGCAGGACGAGGGGCCCAGCTGGGCGCCCAACGGCCGCTTCGTGATGTTCCACCGCACGCGCCAGGGTTCCGGCGATGCGACCCTCTATGCCGTCCCCGTCGACGGGGGCCAGCCGCGGATCATGCCGACCCCGCTCGGTGGATCCGATCCCAGCTGGTCGCCGTTGCAGGATTAGAAATTCCAAGACCCGGCCCGCACGCCGGACCGTTTTTCCCAAGGAGAAGCCCATGCGTTACATTCCCCTCACCCTCCTCGCCGCGACGACGCTTGCGCTCGGCGCCTGCTCGTCCAAGGACAAGGCCGTCGAGGACGTGCCCCCGCCCGTGACCGATGTCGGCTCGACGACCGGCGCTGCCGACGACGATGTCGACCTGGTCGAGCTGCCGGGTGCGCAGGCCGACCTGATCGCGGCGGCCGGTTCGGACACGATCTACTTCGCGACCGACGAATCGCTGCTCGACGCGGCGGCCAAGGCGACGCTCGCGGCGCAGGCGCGCTGGCTGGTCGCCAACCCGCAGGTCAATGCATCGATCGAAGGTCATGCCGACGAACGCGGCACGCGCGAATACAACCTCGCGCTGGGCGAGCGCCGCGCCAATGCCGCGCGCGCCTATCTCGTCACTCAGGGTGTGCCGGACAGCCGGCTGACCACGGTCAGCTGGGGCAAGGAACGCCCCGTCGCGATCGGGTCGAACGAGACTGCCTGGGCGCAGAACCGCCGCGCAGTCACCGTCGTCGTCCGCTAGGCATCTCGCGCGTCACGCGCCGCCTGGCGGACGGAAGGGTCGTCAGGCGGCGTAGCGCGACGAGGCGTGGCTGCCGAGCCAGCTGCGCGCCTGGCGCTGGGCCTCGGCGATTTCGCGCGCGGTCATCTCGACCGAAATCTCGGCACGGCAATGCTGCGAGCGCGTGTCGCCGTTGAGGGCGGCCAGGTTGAACCACTTGTGCGCTTCGATGAGGTCGACGGGAACGCCGCCGCGGCCGGTCGAATAGCTGACCCCCAGTTCGAACAGCGCATCGATGTCGCCGTTCTCCGCGTCGGCAAGACGCGAGTGGAGAAGGAAGTCGGCACTTTTCTGACTGATCGCCATGTCCAAAACCCCTGTTCGTTTAACCGGGGTCAGGTTTCGCGCCGCAGTCCTATGAAATGGTTAACGCGCCGGACACCATCGCTCAGACTGTGTCCATTTCGACACAAAAATTGTCGATGAGGCGCACTTTTCCCAGGAAAGCCGCCGAAATCAGCCGCCCGCGCACTTGTGCCTTTTCGAGCGGCTCGAGGCTGTCGGGGTCGACATAGGCGACATAATCGATCGGTCCGAAGCCCGCTTCGTTAAGGCTGGAAACTGCTCCGGCCAGCGCGTCCGCGGGCGCACTCCCCGAGCGAATGGCCGCCGCCGCTGCCTTGAGCGCATTGGGCAGAGCAACCGCCGCAGCGCGCTCGGCGGCCGACAGCTGGGCGTTGCGCGACGACAGCGCCAGCCCATCTTCTGCTCGCACGGTCGGGTGGCCGACGACCTCCACCCCCAGCCCCAGATCGGCGTTCATGCGCCGGATGACAGCGAGCTGCTGGAAATCCTTTTCGCCGAAGATGGCGACGTTGGGCCGGATGCCGGTGAAGAGCTTGGCGACCACCGTCGCCACCCCGTCGAAATGGCCCGGACGGTGCGCGCCTTCCCATCGCTCCGACACGCCGGCGACGCTGACCGTCGTCGCGAACCCTTCCGGGTAGAAGTCGTCGCTGGTCGGCATCCACAACAGGTCGCAGCCCGCCGCGGCAAGCTTGTCGGCATCGCTGCCTTCCTCGCGCGGATAACGGTCGAGATCGCCTTTGTCGTTGAATTGGAGCGGATTGACGAAGATCGAGGCCACCACCTTGTCGGCGCGCTTCTTCGCCTCCGCGACGAGCGCGAGATGACCGTCGTGGAGCGCGCCCATGGTCGGCACCATCGCCACCCGCGCGCCGCCCGAACGCAGCGCCGCCATGGCGTCATCCAAGCCGTTCAATCCATTTATGATTTGCACCGCTCGGGGCCCTCCGATACGATTCCGACAGAGTAGGGTTACTAGGGGGCATCAGGGCCATGGGCCAGCCGCATTTCATCATCTTCGCCAACGAGAAAGGCGGGACGGGCAAGTCCACGACCGCCGTCCACACCGCCATCGCGCTCGCCGCGACCGGTCACCGCGTCGCCGCAATCGACCTCGATCATCGCCAGCGCACGCTCACCCGTTATCTCGAGAACCGCGACGCCACGATGGGCCGCACCGATGCCAAGTTGCCGCAGGCGCGCTATAAGGTGCTCGAGGAGCAGACCCCCGAGGCGCTCGAGGCCGCGATCGCCGAGCTGGCGCCTCATGCCGATGTCATCGTCATCGATACGCCGGGCCGCGACGACGAGGTCGCGCGCGCCGCGATCCTCAAGGCCGACACGCTCGTCACCCCGATGAACGACAGCTTCGTCGATCTCGACCTCATCGGCCAGGTCGATCCCGACAGCTACAAGATCTCGCGCCCGAGCTTCTACGCCGAGCTCATCTGGCAGTCGCGCCAGCGCCGCGCCCAGCAGACCGGCCGCAGCGTCGACTGGGTCGTGCTGCGCAACCGCCTCCAGCATATCGACAGCCACAACCTTCGCCGCGTCGGTGCCGCGCTCGACGAGCTGGCGCGCCGCGTCGGCTTCCGCGTCATCCCGGGGCTGGGCGAGCGCGTGATCTACCGCGAGCTGTTCCCCAAGGGCCTGACGCTGCTCGACATGGAAGCGATCGGCGAGGTCGGCCTCGCCCATGTCGCCGCGCGCCAGGAACTGCGCGAGATGATCGCGGGGCTCGGCCTGCCGCGCCCCGGTGCCAACGACGAAAGCCCGATTGCCGCAGCCGGCTGATCGGGCCACAAGGCGCACATGACCCACCGCTTCGACCCCTCGATCCTGCGTCAGTACGATATTCGCGGGATCGTCGGGGAGACGCTCCACGAAGCCGATGCGCATGCGCTGGGCCGCGCTTTTGCTACCATGGCCCGCGCGCGCGGCCTGACCCGCATCGCCGTCGGGCGCGACGGACGGCTCCATTCGCGCGCGCTCGAGGACGCGCTGATCGCGGGGCTGCGAAAGGGCGGCATCGACGTGCTCTCGGTTGGCATGGGCCCATCGCCGATGCTGTATTTCGCGGTCGCGACGCAAGAGGTCGACGGGGGCATCCAGGTCACCGGCAGCCACAACCCCGCCGACTATAACGGCTTCAAGATGCTGCTGAAGGACGGGTCGGTCCACGGCGAGGCGATCCAGCAACTGGGACGCATCGCCGAGGGCGGCGACTGGTCGCAGGGGCGCGGCAGGCTCAGGACCAAGGACATCCGCAAGGCCTATGCCGACCGGCTGGTCAAGGATTTCCGCGGCGGCACCTTCCGCATCGGCTGGGACGCCGGCAATGGCGCGGCGGGGCCGCTTCTGGAGATGCTCGTCGACCGCCTGCCGGGCGAGCATCACGTCATCCATGCCGCGGTCGACGGGACCTTCCCCAACCATCACCCGGACCCGACGGTGGAGGCGAACCTTGAGGACCTGAAGGCGCTGGTCGCCGCCAAGACCCTCGACTTCGGCATCGCCTTCGACGGCGACGGCGACCGCATCGGCGCGATCGACGGGGAGGGCCGTGTCTTGTGGGGCGACCAGCTCCTCATGCTGCTCGCCGCCCCCGTGCTCGTCGAGAATCCGGGCGCGACCGTCATCGCCGACGTCAAGGCCAGCCGCACGCTGTTCGAACGGGTCGACGAGCTGGGCGGCTGCCCAATGATGTGGAAGACCGGCCACAGCCTCATTAAGGCCAAGATGAAGGAAACCGGCGCCCCGCTCGCGGGCGAGATGAGCGGGCACATATTCTTCGCGCATCGCTGGTACGGGTTCGACGATGCGCTCTACGCCGCCGTCCGGTTGATCGAGGCAATCGAGGCCACAGGCTGCTCGCTCGCCGAACTGCGTGATGCGATGCCGCCGACTGTAACCACTCCCGAAATGCGGTTCCCCGTCGGCGACAAGGACAAGTTCGAGGTCATCGATCGCCTGCTCGCCAATTTGCGCGCGGCGGGCGCGGACATCGACGAGACCGATGGCGCGCGCGTGTCGACCGAAGATGGCTGGTGGCTGCTGCGCGCCTCGAACACGCAGGACGTGCTCGCTGCGCGCGCGGAGGCGTCGGACGAAGCCGGCCTCGACCGGCTCGTCGCGCAGATCGACAGCGAACTGGGCAAACTCGGCGTCAGCCGCGCCTAGCCCTCGGGTTCGGCTTCTTTCTCGTCCACAGGTTCGAGACAGTCGGGGAAGCTGTCTCGATCGGCGAAGCGCCGCGCCGCGACATTCTGGCCCGGCCCCGGCGGCACACGCGCGACGAGACAGGTCGGATCGCCGATTGCCGCCACCATCAGCCAGCTGGTTTCGGGCCCCATCGGATCCTGCGCGCCATTCTCGACGATATGGCGCATGATCAGCGCACGCGGCGGCTGGCCGTCGACCCCGCGCCATTCGACCGTCCCACCCAAGAAGCTCATCCCGTTGCTGTTGATTGTCGGCAGGTCGAGCGCGACCGGGTCCCCCTCGGGCGGCACGATCGATACATCCACGTCGAGATCGCTCTCCAATACGCGCATTGCGTAACCTGCGGGACCCTCGCATTGCCTCTCCAACGTCCCGCCTTCATGGCGGTCGTCCGACAACACCTCACATTCGGCCAACGTCGTGTAGCTGCTCGTACCGTCCACCGTGGTCTCGACCTCGACCGGCCCTTCCTCGGCCGCCGTCTCGTTCATCGTCTCGACCGTCTCCGGTTCGACTTCGCCGCCGCACGCCGCCAGCAGCAGCGCGGGAGGCAGCAGCATCAGAATTTTCGCCCTCATCAATCGTCCTCGTCTTCGCGTCCTACCAGGTGCAACGCGCGGGCCTTGATCTGGTTCGTCATGCACCAGTGCATGAGCGCGTCCTCGCGCCCGTGGGTGATCCACACTTCCTTCGGCGCGACCTCGCGGATCGTCTGCGTCAGCTCGTCCCAGTCGGCATGGTCGGAGATCATCAGCGGCAGCTCGACATTGCGTTGGCGCGCGCGCTGGCGGATGCGCATCCAGCCCGACGCCATCGCGGTGACCGGGTCGGGCAGCCGCCGCGACCAGCGATCGTTGAGTGCGCCGGGCGGGCAGATGACGATGCGGTCCTTCAGTTCCTCCTTGCTCGCCCCGGTTGCGGGACGCAACTCGCCGAGGTCGACGCCGAGCGACTGGTAGAGGTCGCACAACCGCTCCATCGCGCCGTGATAGTAGATCGGGTCGTCATGGCCGCGCTCGCGCAATTCCTTGACCACCCGCTGCGCCTTGCCGAGCGCGTAGGCCCCGACCAGCACGCAGCGCCCCTTCTCGGCATGGAGCCGGCCCAGCAACCGATCGATCTCCGCGCCGGTATGCGGGTGGCGGAATACGGGCAGGCCGAAGGTCGCCTCGGTGATGAAGATGTCGCACGGGGTCACCACGAACGGTTCGCAGGTGGGGTCCTCGCGGCGCTTGTAGTCGCCCGACACGACCACCCGCTCGCCCTTGTAGTCGAGTACGATCTGCGCCGAGCCGAGTACGTGCCCCGCGGGCACGAAGCTGACGTCGACCTCGCCGATCCGCTGCGTCTCGCCATAGTGGACTGGGCGCGGCTGCTGCTCGCCATAACGCGCTTCCATGATCGCCAGCGTCTCGGGGGTCGCCCACACCGCGCCGTGCCCGCCGCGCGCGTGATCGGCATGGCCGTGGGTGACCAGCGCCCTGTCCTTGGGCTGCGAGGGATCGACCCACGCGTCGGCGGGACGCACGTAAATGCCTTCGGGAAAAGGCTCGATCCAGGAACCCAGTCGGGGCATCGCCGCATTATAGTGGACAAGGGAGCCTTCGGGTTCCGCCCACACGAACAGAAAAGGACGCTTTCATGTCCCATATTCTCTGGAGTCTCGCGACCGTCGTCGGCGTGATCGTTCTCGCGCTGGTGATGCTCCACGTCATCCGCAAGAACAAGGCGAGCGACGTGCCGATCGAACGCACCGAGCGCGCGACCCGCGAGCTCTACGAAGAAGCCGACCAGAAGGACGGCGCCGCCTGACCGCCAGTCTGCCCGCCGTCGTAGAAGACTGGTTCGCGGCGCGCGGCTGGCGCGTGCGCGACCATCAGCGCGCCATGCTGGAGGCGGCCAGGGCGAGCGAGCACGCGCTTCTCGTCGCCGCGACTGGCGCGGGCAAGACGCTGGCGGGTTTCCTTCCCTCGATCGTCGACCTGATCGGGACGCCCACCGACGCCTTGCACACGCTCTACGTCTCGCCGTTGAAGGCGCTCGCGGTCGACGTGCAGCGCAACCTGTTGACCCCGATCGAGGAGATGGGCCTTGCGATCCGTGTCGAGACCCGCTCGGGCGATACGCCGTCCGACCGCAAGGCACGCCAGCGCACGCGGCCCCCGCAAATCCTGCTGACGACGCCCGAAAGCCTCTCGCTGCTCCTATCCTACCCCGACGCGGCGCAGATGTTCGGGGGGCTGAAGACCATCGTCGTCGACGAGATCCACGCCTTCGCCAAGGAGAAACGGGGCGACCTCCTCAGCCTTGCCATGGCGCGCCTCCAGACGCTCGCGCCTGCCATGCGCCGCGTCGGCCTGTCCGCGACCATTTCCGACCCCGACGCCTATCGCAGCTGGCTCGCTCCCGATGCCGATATCGACGCGGTGCGGCTGGTCACGGGCGAACCCGGCGCCAAGCCCGACCTCTCCATCTTCCTTCCCGAAGACGAGCGCATCCCTTGGGGCGGCCACTCGGGCCGCTATGCCGCGCCGCAGCTGCTCGACCTCATTGCCGAGCACAAGACGAGCATCGTCTTCTGCAATACGCGCTCCTTGTGCGAGCTCATTTTCCAGGACTTGTGGGCCGCCAATGACGAGCACCTGCCCATCGGGGTCCACCACGGCAGCCTCGCCATCGAAGCGCGGCGCAAGGCCGAGGCGGCCATGGCCGACGGACGGCTGCGCGCGCTGGTCGCCACCGCGTCGCTCGACATGGGGCTCGACTGGGGCGACGTCGACATGGTCGCGCAGATGGGCGCGCCCAAGGGCAGCTCGCGCTTCCTCCAGCGGATCGGACGCGCCAACCACCGCCTCGACGAGCCTTCCAAGGGCATGATCGTTCCCGGCAACCGCTTCGAGTATCTGGAAGCCCGCGCCTGTCTCGATGCGATCGAGGCTGGCGAGCTCGACCCCGAGCAGTTCCGCCCCGGAGCGCTCGACGTCCTCGCCCAGCATGTCATGGGGATCGCTTGCGCCGGGCCGTTCGAGGAGGGCGCGCTGCTGGCCGAAATCCAGTCCGCCGCACCCTATGCGGGCCTCACGCCCGAGACTTTCCGCCGCGTGCTCGAGTTCAACTCGACCGGCGGCTATTCGCTGAAGGCGTACGACAAGTTCAAGCGGCTGACCGAGGAGGCCCCGGGCCGCTGGCGCCTGTCGCTTCCCAAAATCGCGCAGCAGCACCGCCTCAATGCGGGCGTCATCGTCGACAATCCGATGATGGAGCTGCGCTTCAGGAATGGACGCCGGCTCGGCAAGGTCGAGGAGGGGTTCGGCTCGACGCTGGCGCCCGGCGACTGCTTTTTCTTCTCCGGGCTCAGCCTCGAGGTCGAGGGCTTCAAGGACAGCGACATCATCGTGCGCGCGTCGACGAAGAACGGGCGCATCGTCACTTATGGCGGCCAGCGCATGAGCATGTCGACGCATCTCGCAGAGCGCGTGCGCGGCTTCCTCGCCGACCGCAGCCAGTGGCGCCGCTTTCCCGACGACGTGCGCGAATGGCTCGACATCCAGTCGCAGCGCTCGCTCCTCCCCGAACCAGACCAGCTGCTCGTCGAGACCTTCCCGCGCGACGGGCGCCACTACATGTGCGTCTATTCGTTCGAGGGCTGGAACGCGCACCAGTCGCTCGGCATGCTGGTCACCAAGCGGATGGAGAATGCGGGCCTCAAGCCGCTGTCCTGGGTCGCCAACGACTATGCGCTCGCCGTCTCGAGCCTCGAGCCCGTTGCAGATCCCGCCCCGCTCTTCTCCGCCGATATTCTCGAGGACGAGTTTCGCCAGTGGATCGAGGATTCGCACCTGTTGAAACGCGCCTTCCGCGAAGTCGCGGTGATCGGCGGGCTGGTCGAGCGCCAGCATCCGGGCAAGCGCAAGACCGGGCGGCAGGTCAGCTTCTCGACCGACCTCATCTACGACGTGCTGCGCAAATACGAACCCGACCACTTGCTGCTACGCGCCGCGTGGGAAGACGCCAAGGCGCGCATGACCGAGCTCGGCCGCCTCGCCCGCCTGGTCGAGCGGGCCGCCGACACGCTGGTCCACGTCGAGGCCGAGCGCGTCACCCCGCTCGCCATTCCGCTGATGGTGGTGATCGGCCGCGAGCAGGCGCCGGGCACCACCGCCGACGAAGCGCTGCTGGTCGAGGCCGAAGCGTCGCTGGTCGAGGACGCGATGCGGCTCGACTGAGCGCTTCGAACGCGAAACGATTAAGGACAGGGCAAGCGCGCCGCGCTAGGAACCGCGTCATGCGTATCCTTGTCCTCCCGTTGCTCGCTTTCTCCCTGTCCGGCTGCATCGTCGCGAAGGTCGCCGAGACCGCGGTCGACGTCGCCTCTATCCCCGTCAAGGTCGCGGGCGAAGCGGTCGATGCCGCCACCACCAGCCAGGCCGAAGCCGACCAGAAGCGTGGGAAGGAATTGCGCAAGGCCGAGGAGCGCCACGCCAAGGCGATGCGCGAATGGTCCGAGGAATGCGCGAAGCTGGAAGCGCGCGGACAATCCTGCCCGCCGCGCCCCGTCTTCACCCCGGACGGCTAGTCGGCAGCGTCGGCCGCCTTGGCGACCTCGTAGAGGAAGTCGACATTGGCCTTGGCCTGGCCGACATAGCCCTCGACCCCTTCGATCTCGCTGTCGATCAGGATCCATTCGTCGGGCGCGTGCGCCCCGCCGCCGCGACCCATGCCGAAATGCACCGCCGGCAGGTTGAGCGGCGCGCCGGTGAACATCACGCCGGGCCAGCTGCCCGCATTGCGGACGGTCAGCGCGTATTCGATGTCGTGGGCGTCGTAATAATTCTTGAGTGCCTGCACGAGCACGCTGTCCTCGTCGGTCTGGGTCGGGCTGTACCCGCCCGAGGCGACCAGCTGGATGTCGGTGAAACCCCTTTTGTCGAGATGCGCGCGCAGCTTCGCGACGGCCTCGTCATAGGTCATGTCGGGCACCAGCCTGAGGTCGATCTTGGCTTCCGCGCGGCCCGGCAGCACGGTCTTGCCGCCCGGCCCGGTATAGCCCGCGACCAGCCCCTGGATGTTGACGGTCGGCTGGCCGACCAGACGGATCCATCGCGTGCGCGGGTCCTCGTCGTCGATCCAGGCGACGATGCCGTAGGCCGCCATCATCATCTTGGTCTCATCCTCGTCGTAGAGCTTCATGCCCTCGTCGATGATCTCGAGCTGGCGCTCGCTGAGCGGTTTGACGTTCTCGAACCAGCCGTCGATCGCGGGCGTGTGCCCGTCGTCGGCGACCAGCGTGTCGAGCGCCTTGACCAGCCGCCAGGCAGGGCTGTCGACGATCGCGTGGAGGCTCGAGTGGATGTCCTTCGACGGACCCCGCCCGCCCGCTTCCTGGCTGGCGATCAGCTGCAGTTCGACGACGCCCTTGGCACCCAGCGAAATGTCCGTGTCGCCCTTCAGCCCCTGTCCGCCGCCCGGCATCATGATTCCGATGGCTCCGTCGAGCGCTTGCCGAACCTCGCTCGAGGTCAGCGCCTTGGAGAAATTGGGCGAGCCGATTTCCTCCTCGCCCTCGGCGACCAGCACGAGGTTGACGGGAAGCGGCGTGCCGGTGTCCTTGAACGCTTTCAAGGCAGTCAGGAACGCCATCTCTGGGCCCTTCTGATTGATCGCGCCGCGCCCGATCAGCTGGGTCCCCTCGCCGTCGCGCGGCAGGATCTTTCCTTCGAGCGGCGGGGCGATCCACTCGCTCTCGTCATAATGTTTGACGTCGTACATGAAGTAGATGCCGAGCGTGTGCTCGGCGCCCGCATCGAGGGTCGCGAATACGGCGGGAACCCCGCCCGTCTCGACGATCCTGGCCTCTTGGAAACCGGCGTCACGCGCGAGCTGCGCCATGTATTGAGCGCCCTCCATGTGGTTGATCCCCATGTTGGCGATAGTGGGAAGCGCGATCCAGTCGCGCAGCCGCTCGATCGCCGCGTCGGCATCCGCCTCGATCGCCGCGTCGATCGCCTCGCGGCCCGCATCTGCCGCCTGCGCGCTACTGGCGCACGCCAGCGCGCCAAGGGCCAATATCCACGTCTTCATGGTGCCTCCATTCCCCTACTTTCGGGCGGACACTGGACTGCGGCACCGCTTGTGTCCAGAAGGCGACTAACATGCGTTACTTTCTCGACACCGAATATAACGGCTTCGGCGGCGCGCTCCTGAGCCTTGCGCTCGTGCCCGACGACCCGTCGGACGAGGAATTCTACGCGCGCCTCCACTGCGAGGACCCGATCGAAGCCTGGGTCGAGCGTCACGTCATCCCCTATCTCGACACCGTCCCCGAGGCGCTGCGCTGCGAGCCGGGCAGCCGCGACGCGGTCGCCCATGCGCTCGCCCATTTCCTCGGGCCGCTCGAGGAGGCCGAGATCGTCGCCGACTGGCCCGAGGACCTGGCGCAATTCTCGATGCTGCTGGTAACCGGCCCGGGCGTGATGGTCAGCGTCCCGCCATTGTCGCTGCGCCTGCTCAACCTCTCGGGCTTTTCGACCGCAGCCAACAGCGCGGTGCCGCACAACGCGCTCCATGATGCGCGCGCGCTGCGCGACCACGTCACAAATCACTTGGAGTGAATCGGAAGCGCCGCTTAAGCAAGGTGAATGGTTCCCCTTTCGTTCGCAGGCCGTAACTTTTCCGCATTGCCCTCGGGCGCCCTGTGGTGGCCCGAGCGTTCGGCGTTGCTGGTGGCCGACCTGCACCTCGAAAAGGCGAGCTGGTTCGCGCGCCTGGGGCAATTGCTCCCGCCCCACGATAGCCATGCGACGCTGAGCCTGGTCTCGGCGGACCTCGACGCGACGCAGGCGCGCGCCGTCTTTTGCCTCGGCGACAGTTTCCATGACCGCTTCGGCTGCGACCGGCTCCCGACCGCGGCCCGCGCGCTCCTCACCGCGCTGACCGAGGCAACCGACTGGGTGTGGATCACCGGCAATCACGACGCGGGCTTCATCGACCATTGCGGCGGGCGGATCGAGGAAGAGCTGGTCGAGGACGGCATCGTCCTGCGCCACGAAGCCGAACTGGGCGAAGCGCGCCCCGAGATGAGCGGCCACTTCCATCCCAAGCTGCGGCTCAAGGCACGCGGCCGTCACGTCTCGCGCCGCTGCTTCGTCGCCAGCGAGACCAAGCTGATCCTGCCCGCCTACGGCGCTTTCACCGGCGGGCTCGACGCGGGCCATCCCGAAATCGTCAAGAAGGTCGGCGCGGACGCCGCCGCGCTGGTTCCGGTCAGCGACCGTCTGCTGCGTTTCCCGATCGCCGCCTAGGCGAGACGCGCGCGCCTGAGCCCGCGCACCGACGAGCCGATGAAGAAACCGCCCTCGAGGTCCTCGCGGCGGATGTCGCCTTCGACCGCCTTGCCTTCCGCGAGCAGCCCCGCGCGCAAGACGCCCGGCACCAGCCCGCTCTCGGCCCGAGGCGTCACCAGCGTGCCGTCCTTCTCGACGAACAGGTTGCTGATCGTGCCCTCGGTGAGAAGGCCGTCGGGGCGCTCGAAGATCGTGTCGACGCTGCCATTGGCTTCGCGCGCTTCGTCATAGAAGGCGCGATCGGTGGTCTTGTAGCGCAGGCGGAAGTCGCCCGGATCGACCGGCAGCGGCGCGATGCTGACGGGCACCGGCTCCTCAAGTTGCTGTTCATCGAGCCGGCGTACCTCGATTGCCATCGAGCCGGTCTTCGACAGGAGCAGCCGCACCAGCGAGACGTCGCGCTTGCCGAAAGTCGCCGCCTGCAATTCGTTGCGCGCGTCGTGGCGGTCATAGTCGAAGCCGAGATCGGCCGCCGCCTGCTTCATGCGCGCCAGGTGCGCTTCCAGCGCGACGATCCCTTCGGTCGGGTCGTAACGCATCGTTTCGATCAGGTCGAAGTCGGCTGCAGCCTTGGCCACGAATTCCCCTTTGAGGCGACACTCGGCCCACTCATCGCGTGGGATCGAGTCGACGACAAGACCCGATCCGAGACCGAGCCTCGCCTGTGGCTTTCCGGCCACCCGTTCGAGGGTGCGGATCATCACGTTGAAGGCGGCATCGCCCGCGCTGCCATTCGCGTCCGGCGGCGCGATCCAGCCCATCGAGCCGGTGTAGGCGCCGCGCGCTTCGGGCTCGAGGCGGCGCAGTGCCTGCATTGCCGCGATCTTGGGTGCGCCCGTGACCGATCCGCACGGGAAGATGGTTTTGAGCACGTCGACCGCATCGAGCCCCGGCGCCAGGCGCGCGCCGACCCGCGAGACCATCTGGTGGACAGTCGGGTAGGTTTCGACCGCGAACAGGTCGGGCACCTCGACGCTTCCCGCCTCGGCGACGCGCGCAAGGTCGTTACGCAGCAGGTCGACGATCATCAGGTTTTCCGCGCGCTGCTTCTCGTCGCTGGAAAGCGCGGATTTCAGCGCTTTGTCGACCTCCGGCGTGTCCCCGCGCGGCGCCGTCCCCTTCATCGGTTTTGCTTCGAGACAATTATTTTCAAGGTAAAAGAATTGCTCCGGCGAAAACGATATCAGATCGCGCTCCCCGGTCGAAATCACCCCGCCCCACGGCGCCGCCGCCCGCTCGCGCACCAGCGCGTAAAGCGACAGCGCGTCGCCCCCTGCCATCAGGTCGCATCCGAACGTCAGGTTCGCCTGGTAGTAATCGCCCGCGAACAGCGCCTCGCGCACCTCTTGTGCCGCGGCGAGATAGTCGGCGCGAGAAATACAAGGACGCGGCTCGGTCACCCGCGCCTCCCCGCACGGAAGCGTGGCGACGTCGATCCGTTTGGGCGCGTCGAACAGGCCGAACCAGACAAGCGGCCCGTCGGGCAGGCGCGCATGCTCCTCCAGCGCGGGATCGAGCGCATAGCCCGCCTCGTAAGCGAGATAGCCCGCCGCATGGTGGCCTGCCGCCAGCCCCGCCCGCACGGCCTCCAGCGCAGGCAATACCTCCTCGATCCGCTCGGCGATCACCACCTCGTGAGGCGCCTCGAACAGCAGCGCCTTTGTCCCGGCCCCGGGGCGCGCATCGTCGAACAGGCAGAAGGGCGGCTTCATCCGCATGGCCTAGGAGCCTTGCCCCCATTGCGGCAAGAGCGGCTTTCTGCTGATCTCCGCCGCGACCAGTAGGGGAATCGCACATGTTTCTTGCCACGCTCGCCGCCGCCTTGCTCGCCGCCGGGGCTGCAGACCCTGCGATGGACGCGCGCATCGCCGCGCTGCTCGAACACGCGCCCGTGATCGACGGGCATAACGACCTGCCTTACGCGCTGCGCGAAGCGGGCCGCCTCGATGTCGAAAATCTCGAAAAGGGTACGGAGCCGCTGATGACCGACATGGCGCGGCTCCACGCCGGCGGCGTCGGCGCGCAGCTCTGGTCAGTGTATATCGATGCGGGCATCACCGGCGATGCCGCACTCCACACCACGCTCCAGCAGATCGACATCGTCAGCCGGATGGTCGAGGCCTATCCCGACGATCTTGCCTGGGCGCTGACAGCCGACGGGATCGAGACGGCCATGAAGGACGGCAAGGTCGCCTCGCTGATCGGGGTTGAGGGCGGGCACCAGCTGGGCGGCACGGCCGCAGCGCTGCGCCAATATTACCGGCTCGGCGCACGCTACATGACGCTGACCCACTCCAAGACCACCGACTGGGCCGACAGCGCCACCGACATGCCGGTCTATGGCGGCCTCTCCGACTATGGGCGCCAGGTCGTCGCGGAAATGAACCGCATCGGCATGCTGGTCGACCTGAGCCATGTCAGCGAAGAAGCGATGATGGACGCGCTCGACGCGACCCGCGCACCCGTCATCTTCTCCCACAGCAGCGCACGCGCCATCGGCCATCACCCGCGCAACGTCCCCGATGCGGTCCTCGCCCGCATGACCGACAATGGCGGGGTCGTTATGGTCAACTTCCTTGACGTCTTCATCGATGATTCGGTGTGGAACTGGTACGCGAGCAAGGCCGGTGAGGAGACGCGGCTCGAGCGGATGATGCCGGCCGACCCGGAGGCGCGCGAGGCTGCCCTCGCCGCCTGGGAAAAGGCCCATCCGCGCCCGTCGGTCCCGCTGTCCAAGGTCGCCGACCATGTCGATCATGTCGCGCGCGTCGCGGGGTACGACCATATCGGCCTTGGCGGCGATCTCGACGGGATCGATGTCGCCGCAGGCGGGCTCGGCTCGGTCGACGCCTATCCCTTGCTCCTCGCCGAACTGGCGCGGCGCGGCTGGTCGGACGAAAATCTTGCCAAGCTCACCAGCGGCAATTTCCTGCGCGTACTGCGCGGCGCCGAGGCGACCGCAGCCGCGATGACGGATGAAAAGCCCCTCCTCGACTCGCTGCCGGACGCCGACTAGGGCAGCGCCATGACGACACCTCCCCTGCAGGCGACCATCATCCCGGTGACGCCGCTCCAGCAGAATTGCACGCTTTTCTGGTGCACCGCGACCAACAAGGCGGCGCTGGTCGATCCGGGCGGCGACCTCGACCGGCTCAAGGCGGCGCTCGCCAATACCGGGGCCGAGCTGGAGAAGATCCTCCTCACCCACGGCCATATCGACCATTGCGGGTCGGCCGGCATCCTCGCCGAGGAGATGGGCGTTCCGATCGAGGGGCCGCACGAGGCCGATCGCTTCTGGATTTCCCGCCTCGAGGAAGACGGCGCGCGCTACGGCGTTCCCGGAAAACCGTTCGAAAGCGACCGCTGGCTGAAGGACGGCGACACGGTCAGCGTGGGCGACCTGACCCTGTCGGTGCGCCATTGTCCCGGCCACACGCCAGGCCATGTCGTCTTCCACCACGCGCCGTCCAGGCTGGCGATGGTCGGCGACGTCCTGTTCAAGGGGTCGATCGGGCGCACCGACTTTCCGATGGGCAACCACCAGGACCTCATCGATTCGATCACCGAGCGCCTGTGGCCGATGGGCGGCGACACCCATTTCGTGCCCGGTCACGGACCGATGTCCACCTTCGCCCACGAACGTGCGACCAACCCCTTCGTGGGCGACGCGGCGCTCGCGCGCGCTTGAGCCTTGCAAGGGCGACGAATTCCGCTATAGAGCGCCCCGCAAGCGACGATCCGGCGCCGCCGCGGATTTCCGACGAGCTGGGCGTGGAGAGTCGCATATTTTTTTGGATCCGATTTAGAAACGAGTAGGTGCCGTCATGGCCGTCCCTAAGAGAAAAACCTCGCCCTCGAAGAAGGGCATGCGTCGCAGCCACCACGCGCTGACCCCGGCGAGCTACCAGGAATGCCCGAATTGCGGCGAACTGAAGCGCCCGCACAACCTGTGCTCGGCCTGCGGCCACTATAACGGCCGCGAAATCGTCGCTCCCGCCGACTAAGCGCGTCGCGTAGGCGTAGGCGAAAGAGAGTGGTCGCCAGCCCACGCATTGCCATCGACGCCATGGGTGGCGACGTCGGCCCGGCGACCATGGTCGCCGGGGCCGCGATCGCGCGTCGTCGCGATTCGTCGCTCGTCTTCGACCTTTATGGCGACGAGAGCCTGATCGGCCCCGAACTGGCCGCCCACCCCGGGCTGGCCAGCGCGTGCACGCTCCATCATACCGCCGACGCGATCGAGGCCAGCGAGAAGCCCTCGCGCGCCATCCGCCGCGCCAAGACCACCTCGATGGGCATGGCGATCAACGCGGTGAAGGATGGCAAGGCGCACGCCGCACTGTCGGGCGGCAATACCGGCGCGCTGATGGCTATCGCCAAGCTCGCGCTGCGCACGATGGCCGGAATCGATCGCCCGGCCCTGTCCGCGCTCCTCCCGACCCTGGGCGACACCGACTGCGTGATGCTCGACCTCGGCGCGAATACCGAGTGCGACGCCCAGAACCTCGTCCAGTTCGCGGTGATGGGCTCGGCCTATGCCCGCACGGTGCTCGAAATCGACCGCCCGCGCGTGAAATTGCTCAACATCGGCACCGAGGAACTGAAGGGTACCGACGAGCTCAAGGACGCCGCCGCGATGCTTCGCGAGGCCGACTATCTCCCGTTGCGATTCGACGGCTTCACCGAGGGCGACAAATTGTCGCGCGGCGATGTCGACGTGGTCGTCACCGACGGCTTCTCGGGCAATATCGCATTGAAGACCGCCGAAGGCACCGCGCGCTTCGTCACCGACCTCCTGCGCCGCGCCTTCGAAAGCTCGCTACGGTCCAAGGCCGGGTTCGCGCTCTCGCGTCCCGCGTTCCGGCTTCTCAAGGTCCATCTCGACCCCAACAATCACAATGGCGCGGTCTTCCTCGGGCTGAACGGCCTCGTGGTGAAGAGCCACGGTAGCGCCAACCCCAAGGGCGTGGCCAACGCGATTCGGGTCGCCGCCTCGATGGTACGCAACGACATCACCGACAAGATCGCCGAGGATCTCGACAATTTCCGTGCCCACGCCTTCAACGGCGGGGAAGGCAAGTGACGCTTCGTTCGGTCGTCAGGGGCAGCGGATCCGCCCTGCCCAAGCGGGTCGTCAGCAATGCCGAACTGGCCGAGCAGGTCGACACGTCCGACGAGTGGATCGTCGAGCGCACCGGCATCCGCCAGCGCTACATCGCCGACGATAGCGAGACCACGTCGAGCCTGGCGACCGACGCGGCCCGCAGGGCACTCGAAGCGGCCGGTTTCGACGCGTCGAGCATCGATCTCATCGTCCTAGCCACCGCGACCCCGGACCAGACGTTCCCGGCGACGGCGACCAAGGTGCAGGCCAATCTGGGTATCGCCGACTGCATCGCGTTCGACGTCGCGGCGGTGTGCACCGGTTTCCTCTACGCGCTGACTGTCGCCGATTCGATGCTGCGCGGGGGCAATGCCAAGCGCGCGCTCGTGATCGGCGCGGAAACCTTCAGCCGCATCCTCGACTGGGAGGACCGCGGCACCTGCGTTCTGTTCGGCGACGGGGCGGGCGCGATCGTGCTCGAGGCGGCCGACGAGGACGGCAAGGGCATCCTCGATACCCGCCTCCATGCCGCGGGTCAGCACAACGAGCTTCTCTATGTCGATGGCGGCCCGTCGACGACGAAGACGGTCGGCCATCTGCGCATGCGCGGACGCGAGGTGTTCCGCCACGCGGTGGTCAACCTCGCCGAGGTCCTCACCGAAACCCTCGAAGGCGCAGGACTCACCGCCGCCGACATCGACTGGGTCGTCCCGCATCAGGCCAATGCCCGCATCCTCGACGCTACCGCCAAGAAACTGGGTCTCGACCCGTCCAAGGTCGTGGTCACTGTCGACAAGCACGCGAACACGTCGGCCGCTTCGGTTCCGCTCGCCTTCGACGAAGCCGTTCGCGACGGGCGCATCAAGCCCGGCGACATGGTCGTGATGGAAGCGATGGGCGGCGGGCTGACTTGGGGCGCGGCTGTCCTGCGCTATTGAAATCCCTCGAAAAATGTCCAACAGTCCTTGTACCGTGCAACGCGGTACGAGTTGATTCACCCGGGCTGCCGGTCCGGGAAACGGGGGTGGGAGAGATTACATGGCCGATGCAGGAGTGGCGCGGATGACGCAGAGCGAGGGCGACGATGCGGGTACGATGACGCGTGCCGATCTCGCGGACGTCGTTCACCGCAAGCTGGGCCTGAGCCGCGCCGAGTCGGCAAGCCTCGTCGAACGCGTTCTGTTCCACATGTGCCATTCGCTGTCCGACGGCGACAACGTGAAGCTTTCGGGCTTCGGCAGCTTCATCCTGCGAGACAAGGGCGAGCGGATCGGTCGCAATCCCAAGACCGGCGTCGAAGTGCCGATCGCGCCGCGCCGCGTGATGACCTTCCGCGCCAGCCAGATCATGCGCGACAAGATCTCGGGCTGATCGCCGGATGGCTCCCGAGGGCAAGGATGCGGGCGCCTTCCTCACGATCGGGGAATTGAGCGAGGAACTGGGCGTCGCCCAGCACATCCTGCGCTACTGGGAAACCAAGTTCGCCCAATTGAAACCGCTCAAGCGCGCGGGCAACCGCCGCTATTATCGCCCGGCCGATGTCGACTTGGCGCGGCGGATCCATCGGCTCCTCAATGCGGAGGGCTATACGGTCAAGGGCGCACAGAAGGCGCTACGGTCGAAGGACGATGAGCAGCCGACGCTGGCACCTGCGCCGACGCCCTCGCCCGCACCGGTCGCTGCGCCCGCATCGCCTTCCGTCGACCTGCACCGACTTCGCGACATTCGCGACCGGCTGGCCGACGCGCTGCGTTCCTAGAGGTCTCTCGGCCGCACGAAGCGGACCAGGCGTCCCGACCCGGCCCCCACGTCGCTCCAGCGCGGGAGCGCAATTTCGCACAGGGCAGCTGTCGGGTATTTTTCCCGCAAATGCGCCCATTCCTTGCCGTCACCATCTCCCACGAGGTCGGTTGCGAGCCAATGCATCCCGGGGTTGTGACCGGCGATCAGGAGGCGCGACACGTCCGCGTCCATGCCCCTCACGATCCCCATCAGGCGCGCGATCGAGGCACCGTAGAGCTGCTGGTCGAAGTGCGGTTCGGGCAGTCGCGGGCATGTCTCTCGCACGCCCCTGAGCGTCTCGACGACGCGGCGCGCGGGGCTGGCGACCACCCTTTCCACGGGATCGAGGGTGGCAAGCAAGGTCCCAACCCGAGGCGCGGCCTCGCGCCCGCGTTCGTTGAGGGGACGGTCGAAGTCGGGCAGCCCGGCGTGGCTCCAGTCGGACTTGGCGTGACGCAACAGGAGCAATTCAGGCATCGTTCGTCTCCGTCGGCGCCGCGACGGTCGCGGCCATTCCGGCGGCGACACGCGCGACCACCTCGTCCAGCGGGAGCCGGTGCACCGCAACACCTTCGGGGAAGGCGGTAAGCAGGCGCGACGGCATTGCCGCCGACAGGATCACGAACTGGCCGCTGTCGCCGGCCCGTCGCACCAAACGCCCGTAGGCCTGCCGCAGTTTCGCGCGCACCACTTCGTCGTCGTAATCACGCCCGCCATGTGCCAGCCTCCGCGCCGCGTGGAGCACGGTCGGGCGCGGCCACGGCACGCGCTCCATCACCACCAGCCGCAGCGAGCGTCCGGGCACGTCGACCCCGTCGCGCAGCGCGTCGGTGCCGAGAAGGCTGGAACGAGGATCGTCGCGGAACATGTCGACCAGCGTGCCGGTGTCGATCGGGTCGACATGCTGCGCGTAGAGCGGCAGCCCCGCGCGGGCCAAGCGGTCGGCGATCCGCGCATGGACGGCGCGCAGCCGCTTGATCGCGGTGAACAGTCCGAGCGTGCCTCCGCCCGCCGCCTCGATCAGTCTGGCATAGGCGCCGGCGAGCGTGGGCAGGTCGCCCTGGCGAATATCGGTCGCGACCAGCACTTCGGTCGCACGCGGATAATCGAACGGACTTTCGGCCTCGAATTCGTTCGGGCGCTGGTCGAGATGCGCCGCCCCGGTGCGCGCCCGCGCGCGCTCCCAGCCCTCCGCCCCCTTGAGCGTCGCCGAAGTGACGACCACGCCATGCGCGGGTTCGAGCACCGCGCGCGCCAACGGCCGCGTCGGATCGAGCCAGTGGCGGCGGATGCCGATGTCGTATTCGCGCGCCTCGACCCGGTCGATCGCGAGCCAGTCGACGAAATCCGGATCGCTCGGCCCGCCGATCCGCCCCAGCATCGCCATCCACGCGGTCAGCGTCTCGCGTCGCCAGCCGAGCGAGAGGATCGACCCTTCGACCCGCGCGCGCGCCTGGCTGTCGAGCCAGTCGGGCGTTTCCTCGAGCACCGCTTCGAGCCTGCGCGACAGGGTCGCGAGCGGCTTGGCGATCGCTTCGAGCGCTTCGAGCGCCGCGCCCGCCGCCGCGACCAATTTTCCGTCCACCTCGGCCAGCTCGGTCTCGATCCCGTAGCCCGCATCCTCGGCCTTGGCGCGCGCATAGGTCATCGAGCGCACCTCGGCGAACAACGTCTCGATCGGCCCCCACGGATCACCCTCGCCGATCCGGCCGAGCCAGCCGTCGCTATTGAGCGCGCGCGCCGCCTCGATCGCGTCCTCGAGCGCGCGCCCGCCTTCCTCGTCGTAGCTAGCGACGTCCATCAGCCGCGCCGCCAGTCCGCGCCTGCGCCCGCGCGCCTTGCCCTCGGGGCCGATGATCCAGCGCCTCAGTTCGATCGCCTCACGCCCGGTCAAGGCGGCGGCGAAGGTCGAATCGGCGGCGTCGAACAAATGATGCCCCTCGTCGAACACGATTCGCGTCGGCGCGCCGGGCTTGGCGCGCGCGGCGTTGACCATCACCAGCGCGTGGTTGGCGATGACGAGGTCGGCTTCGCGCCCGGCCCGCTCGGCGCGCTCGATGAAGCAGCGGCGATAATGCGCGCAGCCGGCATAGACGCATTCGCCACGCCGGTCGGTGAGTGCGGTCGCCCCCGCGCGGCGAAACAGGCTCGGCAGCCAGCCCGGCAGGTCGCCGCCGACCATGTCGCCGTCCTTGGTATAGGCCGCCCAGCGCGCGACCAGCTGCGCGAGGATCGCCGCGCGGCCCGAAAAGCCGCCCTGCATCGCATCCTCGAGGTTGAGCAGGCACAGGTAATTCTCGCGCCCCTTGCGCACGACGATGCGCCGCTTGCGCTCCTCCTCGTCGGGAAACAGGCGGTGCCCCTCGGCATCGAGCTGGCGCTGCAGCGCCTTGGTGTAGGTCGACACCCACACCGTCCCGCCCGCTTCCTCGGCCCACAGCGAAGCGGGCGCGAGATAGGCGAGCGTCTTGCCGATCCCGGTGCCCGCGTCGGCGAGCAACAGGTTGGGCCGCCCCGGCTCCTTGCGCGGATCGAAGGCGCGCGCCGCCTCCGCCGCCATCGCCTGCTGGCCCTCGCGCGGCTCGGCCCCCTCGCCTGCCAACCGCGCCAGTCGCCGCTTGGCCGCCTCGCCGTCAATCGAGATGGTGCGCGGCGGCATCGGCTCGGGCGCCTCTTCCCATTCGGGCAGGCGCGAGAAGAGCGAGCGTTCCGCCTGCCCCGGCACTTCCAGCCGCTGCGCGATGAAATTGGCCCAGCCCCAGCCGTGCCGCTGGAGCGTGCGCGCGACCGTCCAGGCGCCCTCGCGCTCGGCCCATTCGGCCTCCCCCAACCGTTCGAGCAATGCGCCTGCGATGGCCGCCAGGCTGAGCGCTTCCTCGCGCTCGTCGCGCGGCGCGGCCAGCCCCGAAGCACGCGCCATCCCCGCCACCGTAGGCACGGCGAAGCGCGTTGGATGGATGAAGGCGAACAGTTCGAGGAGGTCGAGGCCGGAGAGATCGGGGTAGCCGAGGCGCTGGCCCACCAGCGGTGCGTTCAAGAGGATATGCGGCGTCTCGGCCGCCCGCGCGACCGCCTCGCCGCGCGTCAGGCGCGAGACGTCGCCGCGCGCATCGACCCGCCAGATGCCGGCATGGGTCGCATGGAGCGCGGGAAGGGGAAGCGGTTCGGCCACTTCCCCTCTCTGCAACGCTGGGAACGAAAGGGCAACGAGGGCTTCGCGCCCCCGCGCGACCTATTCCTCGTGAACCGTCGTGGTCGTGCGCGTCACCTCGCCCTCGGCAGGCTCCTTGAGCTTGGTGTTGGTGACGGTCGACATGATCCCGATGCCGAGCAGCACGATCGCGCCGATCCCGACCCACATGGGCGGCACGCCGAGCGAAATCGCGCCGTAGGCCAGCCCGCCGAGCAGGACGAGGAAACCGATGAAATAGACACCCGATGAAGACATGGTTCTTCTCCTTTTGGGAGAATTTACGCCTGCGGAACGATCGGGTTCCCGATTGTCCCGCCCTTGCACTGCAACAGCGAGCGCCCTAGCAGACGCAGCATGACCATCGACCCCGCGATCCGCGACGCCGCGCGCGTCTCCAAGGCCTGGCCCTACGAGGAAGCCCGCAAGCTCCTCAAACGCTGGCCCGACGGAAAGCCCGACGGGGCGCCGATGGTGTTCGAGACCGGTTACGGCCCCTCGGGCCTGCCGCATATCGGGACCTTCAACGAGGTGCTGCGCACCACGATGGTTCGCCGCGCCTACGAGGAACTGACCGGCGGCGCGCCGACCCGGCTGATCGCGTTCAGTGACGACATGGACGGGCTGCGCAAGGTGCCCGACAACGTGCCCCAGCAGGACATGCTCGCCGAGCATCTCGGCAAGCCCCTGTCGCGCATCCCCAATCCCTTCGACACGAACGACGAGAGCTTCGCGCATCACAACAATGCGATGCTGCGCCGCTTCCTCGACGATTACGGGTTCGATTACGACTTCGTCGCCGCCTCCGATTGCTACAATTCGGGCCGCTTCGACGAGGCGCTGAAGAACGTCCTCAAACACAACCAGGACATTCTCGACATCATGCTCCCGACGCTGCGCGAGGAGCGCCGCGCCACCTATTCGCCGATCCTGCCCGTCTCGCCCACTACCGGCCGCGTGCTGCAGGTGCCGGTCGAGGTGCTCGATGCCGACACCGGCATGATTGCCTTCGCCGACGAGGACGGCACCCGCGTCGAGCAGTCCGCGCTCGGCGGGCAGGCCAAGTGCCAGTGGAAGGTCGACTGGGCGATGCGCTGGGTCGCGCTCGGCGTCGACTACGAGATGTACGGCAAGGACCTGACCGATTCAGGCGTCCAGTCGGGCCGCATCGCCAAGGTTCTCGGCGGCCGCAAGCCCGAGGGACTCATCTACGAGATGTTCCTCGACGAGAAGGGCGAGAAGATCTCCAAGTCGAAGGGCAACGGCCTCTCGATCGAGGAGTGGCTGACCTATGGCAGCCAGGAAAGCCTCGCCTTCTACATCTACCGCGAACCCAAGAAGGCGAAGAACCTTCACCTTGGTCTGGTCCCTCGTGCGGTCGACGAATATTGGCAGTTTCGCGGGAATTATTCGGACCAGGAAGCCGACAAGAAGCTCGGCAACCCGGTCCACCACATCCATGCCGGCAAAGTGCCGGACAAGGCGCTCCCGCTTACCTTCGGGCTGCTCCTCAACCTCGTCTCGCTCCCGGGCGTGCAGGACAAGGAGATCGCGTGGAAATTCGTCCAGCGCTACGCCCCCGACAGCGCGCCCGAGACCGATCCCGAACTCGACGAGCTGATCGGCCTTGCGGTCAACTATGCGCGCGATTTCGTGGTGCCGGGGCTGAAGCGCCGCGCGCCGGTCGCTCACGAGGTCGATGCGCTCAAGGATCTCGATGCGGAGCTCGCCAAGGTCGACGAGGACATGGCCGCCGAGGATATCCAGACGATCGTGTTCGAGGTCGGCAAGCGCCACCCGTTCGAGAGCCTGCGCGACTGGTTCAAGGCGCTCTACGAGACGCTGCTGGGCTCCGAGCAGGGCCCGCGCATGGGCAGCTTCATCGCGCTCTATGGCGTCGAGAACAGCCGCAAGCTGATCGCCGACGCGCTCGACATGGCGGGCTGAACCGCACTAGGGTCGCGGGGCACCGGAAGGAGCCTGCCGTGACACGAGCTTTCGTCCCGATCGCAGTTTTGGTCGCGCTCCTCGTAGGATGCGGCACCAGCGCCACGACCGCACCGCCCAAGTCTTCCGAGCGCTCGGTCCGTCCCGATCTTTATGCCTGCGAGGGCTGCGAGGCAGCCTACGATCGCGAGCCGACCGGTTCGAGCGCGTCGATGGCACCGGCCGGCGAGCCCGGCGAGACGCTGGTCATCGAGGGAACGGTGTTCGACCCGAGCGGCACGCGTCCGGTCCCGGGCGTCGTGATATACGCCTACCAGACCGATGCCGAGGGCCTCTATTCGCGCGGCACCGATGAAAACGAATGGAGCCGCCGTCATGGCCTGCTGCGCGGCTGGGTGCGCACCGACGAGCAGGGGCGCTACCGTTTCGAGACGATCAAGCCCGCTCCCTACCCGGACCAGTCTTTCCCGGCCCATGTCCACCTCACCGTGCTCGAGCCAGGCAAGCCGCCCTACTGGATCGACGACATCGTGTTTGCAGGCGAGGCATTCGTCGACCAGGCCTATAGTGCCGCGCGCGAGAATCGTGGCGGAGACGGGATCGTCTCCTTGTCACGCACCGAGGACGGACGACTCCTCGCCGAGCGCGACATCGTTCTCGAACCCCATCCGGCAGGCTGACGCCTAGTCGTTCTGGACCGGATCGGTGGGCTGCTTGCCGCCGTCGGTCGGCCCGGCATTAGGCGGCTGCGGACCCTTTTCCTTCTGGCCGATGGCGTTGGCCTCGTTGCCTTTCTGGCTATCGGGCTGGTTGGTCTGGTCCTGAGGTCCGGTCGACGCGATCGAAGGACCGCCGGTGCGCGCTTGAGCGGGGTTGGAATTGACGTTGGCCATGGGGAACCTCCTTTTCGCCCTACCAATGGGCGGGTCCGGCGCGCGGTTCCCAAGAGAAAGGGCGCCCGACCAAACGGCCGGACGCCCTCATTTCAAGCAGCTCGTGGAGCCTACCAGAAGAAATCGTAGATCACGTCCACCACTTCACCGGAGTAGGTGTCGACGAGCAGCGCATCGTCATAATAACGCACCCAGCGATACGGACCCCAGGCCGGCGGAAGCCGGTACATCCAGGGATCGTCGATCCAGTAGGTGCGGCCGTAAAAGGCTGGCCACAGGCGGAAGCCGCGGTCGAAACGGCGATAGTTCCAGCCGAACGGATCGACGTAGAAGGAAAGCCGGAAGATTGACCGGTGGCGGTCGCGATAATGGCGCCAGTCGTAACGGCTGTCGTTGCGCCAGTGGTTCGACCAGCGATGACCGTCATGATAGCGGCGGTCGCCATCGCGATATCCGTCGCGATGACCGTCCCGATACCCGTCGCGATGCGCGGTTTCGGTCGACGAGGTGCGACTGATCGTGTCGTTCTTCGTGGGCGCCGGCTCGTTGCGCGCGACGCGCGAGATGCGGCTCAGCCGGTCCTCGCGGCGCTCGGCGCGCTCGAGGCGATTGTCGGTACGGCGCTCGGCCCGCTGGGCGCGTTCGAGCGTGCGGTCGCCGCGCTGTTCGATGCGACTGCCCTCGCCGGCACGGTCGCTGCGACGCTCGATACGCTGGGCGCGCTGGAGTGTCCGGTCACCGGCACTTTCGCGGCGCTCGGCGCGATCGACCCGTCGCTCGCTGCGCGACTTTGCCGCGCTTTCCTTGCGGTCCGATGATTTCTTGATCCGATCGGAGCGCTCGGTGCGCCTGTCCCGGTCGGTGTCGGCATTGGCGGCGGTCGGAACGACCATCGCCAGCGCCAGGGTGGAGAGCAGCAGAGTTTTCTTCATGCGGCTCGACTCCTTTCTACTTACGCAAACTGTCGACCCTCTGTTGTTTACAAGGTGGAATCTGCAACCTGACCCTGCGCTGAATTAATCCGAAGGCTTTTCCGGTGTGGATTCCATGTCACGCGCGGTGCCCTCGCCCGTAGGCGGGGCCGCTGCGGCCATCGACCTTGCCGCGCGTGCGATCGCCTTCCTCGCCCGTGCGCCCGACCCGCACGGACAGCGAACGGGAATCGCCGCAAGCGTGGCCTCGTCCGGCGCGGCATCGGTTTCGAGCAGGGCGACGGCCGACAGGATGAAGGCCGGGTCGCAAGTACCGCACTGGCTGACCCCTTCCTCGATCCACGCGCGCTGGACCGCATGGCCCGCGCCCTCGCTCAACCCTTCGATGGTCGTGACCACCGCGCCTTCCATGCTCGCGATCGACTGACGGCAGGAGCGCACTGGCCTCCCGTCGACCAGAACCGTGCAGGCGTGGCACGAGCCGTCGCTGCACCCATGCTTGGCGCCGGTGAGATTGGCCGCCTCGCGCAGCGCGAACAGGAGCGGCGTTTCGGGGTCGAGGTCGAAACCCACGGGATCGCCATTGAGGAGCATGCGCGTCATGGATCGGACGCTAGGCGAGCGCTGGCGGCTTGCAAAGCGCCTCGCTCCTGCCATCATCGCCGCCATGGCGAGCATCGACACCGACCTGGGCCGTATCGGCTATCTCGAAACCGCGCCGCGCGAGCCGCAGGGCTTGCCCGTCCTGTTCCTCCACGGTGTCGGTTCGGACAAGAGCGTCTGGCAGCCGCAACTCGACCATTTCGGCGCCGCTCGCCGCGCCGTCGCCGCCGATTATCCCGGTTATGGCGAGAGCGCGTTCGTCGATGGTGCGGGGCATGACGATTTCGCGCGGGCGATGGTCGCGTTGCTCGATGCGCTGGAGATCGGGCGTGCCCATGTCTGCGGCCTATCGCTCGGCGGCGTGGTGGCCATCGCGATGGCCGCGCTAGAACCCGGGCGGGTCGCCAGCCTCGTCCTCGCCGACAGTTTCGCGGTCCACCCCGACGGCCAAGGGATCCACGACCGCTCGCTCGCCGCGGCCGCCGAGCTCGGCATGCGCGGGCTGGCGCAAGCCCGCGTCGACATGCTGGTCGCGCCCGACCCGCCTCCGGGCCTTCGCGAGGAGGTGATCGAGACGATGGCGAGGATCGACCCGGCCTCCTACGCGCTCGGCGCCAAGGCTGTCTGGCTCGCCGACCAGCGCGAGCGCGCCGCGGCGATCGCTTGCCCGACGCTCGTCCTGTGCGGCGAGGAGGATCGGATCACCCCGCCCGACCTGTCGGTCGAGTTGGCCCGGTCGATCGGCGGCGCCACGCTCGGCCTGATCGAGGGTGCGGGGCACCTTTCCAACGCCGAGGAGGCGGAGGCCTTTAACCTTGTCGTGGAGGATTTTCTCTCCGATCTGAACTGAAAAGCCCAAGGTTACCGGTGCTTTAACCCTGTCCTTTAGGCGGGTGTTCGCCTTGTCCTGCGACAAGCGGACCCATGAAGAAGTCCGCCCATACCCGCTTCGCCCTTGGCGCCCTTGTCGCGTCGACGCTCGCAGCAATGCCGGGCTCGGCGTTGGCCGAGACGAGTGCGGATATGGGCGGCACCAGCCTTGCGCTGGCGGCCCGCACCCAGAACAGCGCGAAGACCCAGGCCATTCTTGGCGGCGGGTCCGCGCTGGCGGCGCTGCTCCAGCAGCAGGGCGTCAAGGTGACCGATGCGTCGGGCGCGCTGCCGCGTCCGGCGGCCAGCCCGACCTTCGGCACCAAGGCGCCGACTTCAAGGTACTTCCAGCCCGCGCCCGCGTCGCGCGCCGCGCACCCGGGCCGTCCCGACGTGTTCGGCAGCGTCGCGATCGAGGTCGAGCGCACGCCGTTCGACGCGCGCTGGCGTTCTGTCGCGCACAGCCCCGTGTCGGGCCGCGCGGCGCAATACGCCCGCACGATGCGCAACGTGTCGGACGCCGAGGCGATCGATCGCATCAACCGCTATGTCAACGCCCGCGTCACCTTCGTCGAAGATCGCGACCAGTATCGCACCGCCGACCGCTGGGCCGCGGCCAGCCAGACGCTCGCGCGCGGTCGCGGCGACTGCGAGGACTATGCGATCGCCAAGATGCAGATGCTGCGTTCGGCGGGGTTCGCCTCGAAGGACCTCTATCTCGTCGTCCTCAAGGACCTCGTGCGCCGCCAGGACCATGCCGTGCTCGTCGTGCGTGCCGGCGGAAAATTCTGGGTGCTCGACAACGGTACGGACCGCGTGATGGACGCCGCCGACGTCCAGGATTATCGCCCCATCCTCACCTATTCGGCCGGCCGCAGCTGGACCCACGGCTACCAGCGTTACGACGACGCCGTGCCCCCGCTGACCCTCGCCAGCGCCATGCCTGCCTTGAAGGACGGTCAGCGGATCGCGCTGGCCGACATCATGCCGGTGCGCCCCGCCGCCAATCGCTGATCAGCGTTCGCGAAGCGCCTCGCTGCGGGCCTTGTTGAGCGGCTTGAGCAAGTAGACCAGCACGCTTTTCTTGCCGGTGATGATCTGCGTCGAGGTCATCATGCCCGGCGTGATCGGAAGCTGTTTGCCGGCTGCCATCAGATAGGCCTTGTCGGTCTCCACGATGACGTTGAAATAGGCTTCGCGCTCGACTTCGTCGTAGATGCTGTCGGCCGACACCTCGACCACCTGCCCGTCGAGCCCGCCATAGGTCGAGAAATCGTAGGCGGTGACCGTCACCAGCGCCTTGTCGCCGACCTTCACGAAGGCGATGTCCTTCGGGCTTACGCGCGTTTCGACAAGCAGCTTGTCGCCGACTGGCACCACTTCCATCACGCTTTCGCCCGCCTGGACGAAGCCGCCGATGGTGGTGACCGCGAGATTGTTGACCACGCCGTCGACCGGCGAGCGTAGTTCGGTGCGGCTCACGCGTCCCTGCGCGCCGCGCAACGACTGTTCGTTGACCGCGATGCGTTCGGCCACGCGGCTACGCTCGTCGAGCGCTTCCTGCTGGAAGGTCGCGCGCGCTTCCGACGCCTGTGCCAGCGCCTCGTTCACCGCCGCCGCCGCACGTCCGCGCTGCTCGCGCGCCGCGGCGATGCGGCCTTCGAGATCGACGACCTCGCGCTGCGCATCGGCGAGTTCGGTGACGGGCACGATGTTCTTGGCCGCCAGCGGTTCGAGACGGCGGACATTGTCGCGCGCCAGCGAGAGCGAGCGCGTCAGGCTGTTGATGGTGGCATCCGCTTCGGCCATGTCGCGCCGCGACTGGTTGGCCTGCGCATTGAGCGCGGCCACCCGGCTTCCCAGCGCCGACCGCCGTGCCGCCGAAAGCGCGCTCTCGTCCGAGCAGCTGGCGCCCTCGCACTGGATGCTCCCGCCGACACCTTCCGCACGCAGACGCGCCTCGCGTGCCTGGAGCGAGCGGGTCTCGGCTTCGATCTGGCCGAGTTCGGACGCGGACTGCGTGTCGTCGAGACGCGCAAGCAGCTGGCCCTTCTCGACCCGCTGGCCAGAGCGCACGAGCAGTTCGTCGACCACCGCGGGTTCGGACGCCTGGATCAGCTGCACCTTGCTCGACGGGATGACCTGTCCGTTTCCGCGCGTGACCTCGTCGACCTGCGCGATCGAGGCCCACAGGATGAAGACGATGAAACCGAGCGCGGCGATCATGATCGTGCGGCGCGCAGCGCTCATCGGCCTTGCCGACTTGGGGCGGTCAGTGATGAAGGAAAAGGCGTTCATTTGTGTATCCTAGCGGGCGCCGGGCGCGGACGCGACGGCGAGCTTCTGGCCGTCCTCGACCGGGACGGACTGCGCGCGGGCAACGGCGTCGGCGTGACCCGGCTTGTCCTGAGGCAGCGCGATCTGGAGCCGCCAGCCGGTCGACGTATCGAGCAGACCGCCGACGTCGTTGTCGGCGCGGCGGATGGTGGGGTCGTCTTCGAACGTCGCGGGACCTTCGCGCACGACGACGGCAAGTTCCTCGTCCCCCTCGAGCGTGCCGATCCGGCGCAACGCCGAGAGCGGAAGCGGCTCGCCGCGATGGCGTTGCACGAAGGCACCAGGCAGGCCCCACGTGCCCGGCCAGCGATAGAAGATGTGCGTGCCGACCTTGGCGACCTTCGACAGGAGCGGCGCCCAGCGCGGCGCGACATAATCGGCGTGATAGTGGGTCGCAGTCCCGACGGCCTTCTCCACATGGCCGGCCAACGCCTCGCCAGCGATGCGGCGCGCAGCCGCCATCGCGCCGGCGGCAGGCCGGCGCGCAAGCGAACCGTCGCAAGTATAGCTGAACTGGCAGACCGGCTGGCGCGCGCCTTCGTAGACGACGCCGCACACGCTCGACGGGAAGGCTGGGTGCGCGACGCGGTTGAGGATCACCTGCGCGACCGCGCGTCGGCCAGCCTCGGGCTCGAACCCGGCTTCGTAGTAGATCGCTTCGGCGAGGCAATCGAGCGCCCGGTCGCGGCCGCCGGCAAGCGCGAACGGGCGCGCGGCGCGGATCGGCGCGCTGTCGTAGGGGATCGAGGCGTTGATCTTGAGCGCGTCGATCCCGGCCTCGGCCATCGGCAGGCTGGCTTCGGTCGCCTCGATCAGGCGCTCGGCGTCGACCGGCGTCAGCATCGCTTCCGCCTGAGGCGTCGCAGCCGGCGCCTTGGCACCGTAGAACGAAACGGCAAGCGCAAGTACCACGACCGCGACGATCACCCCCAGTTCGAGCGTCATCGAACGCAGGAAGTTGGCCAGGCGCGTCATTGGTCGTCGATCTTCCTGGCGCCCGTGGACAGCTTGCCCAGGATCTCGTCGCGCGGGCCGTCGGCGATGATCTTGCCACGGTCGATCACGATCAGCCGGTCGACCAGCGAAAGCATACCGTGACGGTGGGTCGAGACGACCAGCGTCTGTTCGGGCCGCAGCGCCGTCTTGAGATGGTCGATGAAATATTTCTCGGTCTGCGTGTCCATCGAACCGGTCGGCTCGTCGAGGAACAGCAACTTGCAGTCGCTGACCAGCGCGCGGGCCAGCACGAGCAGCGAGCGTTGTCCGCCCGACAGGCGCGAACCGCGTTCGCCCACGTCGAGATCGAAGCCGGCCGCGCCCTCGGCGAGGAAGATGTCCGCGCCCGAACGCCTGACCGCGTCGATCAGCTGCTCGTCGGTCGCACGCGCCGCGCCGAGCATCAGGTTGTCACGCACCGTTCCCGAGAAAAGGTCGGCATCCTGTCCCACGAAGCGGAAGGCCTCGCGCAACTGGTGCGGGTGGTATTGACGGCTGTCGAGGCCGTCGATCGTCATCGAGCCGTCGGTCGGCGCGTAGAGGCCGCAGAGCAGGCGACCGAAGGTCGACTTGCCCGAAGCGACCCGGCCGATCACGCCGATGCGTTCGCCCGGCGCGATTTCGAGATCGAGCGAAGACAGGCTGTCGATCGCCGCGCCCGGATAGCGGAAAGAAGTTTCGACGAAGCCGATCCGCCCCTCGCGGATCTCGGGCACGACCGAGCGCGCGGCCTGCGTGCGCTCGTCGGGCGCTTCCATCATCTTCTGGAGCGATTCGAGCGTTGCCGTGGCGGTCTTGGCGCGCGTCATGAGGAAGGCGAACTGGCCCATCGGCGCCATCGCACGGCCCGCGATCATGACGATCGCGATGATCGCGCCCATCGTGATCTCGCCCGCGTTGAACAGGTAGAAGCCGCCGACGACCAGCCCGACGCTCATCGCCTGCTGCGCGATCGAGGCGAGGTTGACCGCGATCGCGGTGAGGCGACGCTGGCGCTCGCTCGTCGTTGCCGACATGGCGGCGAAACGGCGCCAGCGACCCAGCATCTGCCCTTCGGCGCGCGCCGCCTTGAGCGTTTCGGCGCCCGAGATCGATTCGACGAGCACCGAGTGCTGGAGGCTGGCATCGGCCTGCGCGTCGAGCGCGGTGCGCCCCATCGCCTTTTGAAGCGAGAAACCGACGATCAGCATCAGCGAGATGCCGACGATCGGCACGAACACGAGCGGACCGGCGAGCAGCGCGATGAAGGCGAGGAAGATGCCCATGAACGCGATGTCGACCATCAGGACGACGCTGGTGGAAGCGAAGAAGTCGCGCACCGATTCATATTCGGACACGCGCCGCGCGAACGCACCCGTCGAGCCCTGGCGCGCGGCCATCGGCAGGTTCATCACCTTCTCGAACAGCTTTTGCGAGTAGCGCGCATCGAGCTTGCGCCCGATCTCGTCGACCAGCGCGGCACGGGCGAGCCGGAGCGAATAGTCGAAGCCCATCGCCAGCACGACGCCGATCGCCAGCACCCACAGGGTCGAGACCGCTTCGTTGGGAATGACGCGGTCGTAAACGTTCATCGTGAACAGCGGCAGCGCCAGGGCGAGCAGGTTGATGACGAGGGCCGCCAGCACGACCGGCCAGAATTCGCGGCGCGCCTTCCAGGCTTCCGACCAGAACCAGTGACGGCGCTTGGCCTCGTCCCACGGACGCTCGCCGAGCCGTTCCTTGGTCGGATCGGGTTCGACCACCACGGCATGGCCGGTGTGAACCGCCTCGAGCTCTGCCCGGTCGACCCAGACCGGTTCGGCCAGCCCCGGCGCATGCACCAGTGCCTGACCTTCATTGAGGTCGAGCAGCACCGCAGCCCGGCCGCCCTCGAGGTCGAGGATCGCCGGCAGATCGCGCGATTTCCAGCGCGAGATGCGACGGCTGCGCGGCTCGCCACGCATTCCGACCTGGTCCAGCGCAGGCTCGACCTGGTGGAAGGGAAGCAGCCCGTTCGCGTCGAGTGCCAGCCCGGCGCGAAGAAGGACCGGCGACGAGGGCCGATCCTCCTTCCTTGCCAGATACGCTAAACAATCGAGGACGGGATCGACCTCGCCAGAGGCCTCGTTATCCAGCCAATGCACGCTCAATGCCCGTCCCCATCATGGCTCAGTCCGCATCCGGAGCCGGCGGGCCCATCAGCGGCGCTTCGAGCGCGGTTTCATAACGATCGTTTTCGTCGATCCGGTCGACCGAGAACTCGTCGCGATCGTTGCTCCATGCCTCAGTTGCCATCTCGAGGTCGAGGGCTTCGATCAACTGGTTGATCGAGGCGAGCACGCGATACTGCGCATAGAGCTGCGCGAGACGGGCGGTCTCGAGCTGCGCCTGCACGTTGTAGCGCGTGTTCTGCGCATCGAGCACGTCAAGCAGCGAACGGCGGCCGACATTGAACTGCTCGCGATAGGAGAGCAGCAGGTCGTCGGTCACGCGGCTCTGGGTCGCCAGTTCGTCGACCAGGCGGCGCTGGTTCGAAAGGCGGCTCCACGACGAGCGAACCGTTTCCTCGGCGTCGCGGGTCAGCGAGAAGAGACGCGCCTGGACTTCCGAGGCACGGGCCTTCTGCTCCTCGACATTGTGCGAGTTGGCGAAGCCGTCGAACAACGTCCAGCGCATGACGAACCGGCCGAGATAGTCGGTCGTCTTGCCCTCGAAACCGTCGATGTCGCGGCCGTAACGCGCTTTGCCTTCGAGGTTGAAGCGCGGACCCATCTCGCCCTTGGCCTTCTTGACCAGCTGGCGAGCGGCCTCGAGATCGGCCACCGCTTCGTCGACCAGCGGATTGTTCTGGCGAGCCAGCAATTCCGCCGCGGCGAGCGATTCGGGCAACGCGCCCGACAGATCGGGCGGCATCGACACGTCGCCGATCGGCATGCCGGTCAGCTTCTGGAAGGTGATCGCGGCCGCATCCATGTCTTCCTGGGCCTCGACAACGCGGGCCTGGGCCGACTGCAGGCGTTCTTCGGCCTGCTGCTGGTCCGCGATCGAGATCGAACCCTGCTGCACGCCTTCACGCAGATCGCCGACAAGGCGCTGGTGGAAGGCCGAGTTGTCCATCGAGATGGCAACGATGCGCTGCTGCAGGATGTAGTCGATGTAGGCGCGCGCGGTGTTCAGCGCGATGAACTCGCTGCGTTCCTCGACGCGCGCGGCAGCCGCATCGGTGCGCGCCGCCTGGTAGCGGATCTCCGCTTCGCGAGCACCCGAATCGAACAGCAGCTGGTCGACCATGACCATCGCTTCGAGCGGGTAGAGCGTATCCTCCGCGATACCGATCGAACGACGCGTGGGATTGCGCAGTTCGCGCACACCCGCCGACGTCTCGACCGAGATGCGCGGATAATAGAGGCCTTCGGCCTGCTGCCGCTCATGGCGAGTCGCGTCCTTGTTATAGATGGCCTGGTGGATTTCGGGATTGGTCTGCAGCGCCTGCTGCACCGCAGTCCTGAAATCGACGGCACTGGCCGGGCTTGCACCCAAACATGCCATCAGCACCGCTCCGGGAACGATAGTCGTCCAGTGCTTCTTCATGATTTGCCCCTTCTTCTGGTCCCTGTTGGCGGGCGGGACGGGCCTCCGGAACCCCGGATTTCCGTCCCTACCGCCTATACGATCACTTAGGCGACCGGTGCTGCATCCTGATGGAGCATCATGCCATCCGTCAACATCGCGTCGCTATTCGCCGGCGTAAAGCCATGCAGAACGGCGATGTCCCAAGTCGGCACGCTGCCAGGATCGGCGAGATTGTGCACCATCGGTGCCTGGCCCTCGCCACCGGTCAGCGCGGCGATCAGGGCGTCCACCTGCCCGTTCTCGCCACCGTCCAGCGCGGCTTCGATCACCGCACCGACATCCGCGCCCTTCGCCACCGCCATCGCCGCGAGCGCGTCGATATTGGCCATGGGAAGGTCGCCATCCACCGGCACCTGCGCCACTACGTGGCTCTGCATGGTGTCGGCCTTGGCCGCCGAACCGTGGTCGACCGGCGCATCGTTGACCTGTTCGATCATCGAAGGACCGATCGCTTCCTTGGCGACAAGGTGGCTCGACTGGACGTTATCGACGGGCCCGACTTTGAAACCGGTCGTGCCATGGTCGACCCCGCCGCCGCGCGGCGAGAAGTCGTAGGCCGCAAAGCCCTTGAACGAGCCGTGGTCGAGGCCGAGCGAGGCATCGCCGCGCAGGCTGTCGAACGAGTAGTCGAACGACGGCCCGTGCTGCTGGCCTTGGACCGCCAGCCCGATGGCGAGCGCGGAGCCCATCATCAGCGACTGCTGACCCGACTGCTTCGCCATCTGGTCGTCATTGGCCGCCACGAGCGATTCCTTGGCGAACACCAGCGGTGCCAACGGCATCGGCGCGGGCTGTTCGTTGACGGTCACCGGGCTTCCGCCCTGGCTCGCCACGACGACGTAGACCTGCGTCACGCCGAGCGGCAGGACGTTGGCGACATCCACCCACTGCTCGCCGTCGCCGCTACCGGTCTGGTCGACCTGCAGCGTGCCGTCGTCGAGGAAGCGGACGTAGCCGCCGGCCGTCAGGTTGGTACCGTTCGCGACGTTGAGCACGGCGCTCAGGTCGATGACGTCGTTCTGTGCGTAGGTATAGCCCTCGATCGTATCGATCTCGCCGGCCGTGATCGCCGAACCGTCGATGACGAACCGGTCCGCACCGGCATCGCCGATCAGCGTATCGACCCCGGTTCCGCCACGGATGATGTCGTTGCCGGCACCCCCGTTGAGGGTATCGTTGCCGGCACCGCCGTAGAGGTAGTCGTTGCCGCCGAGACCGAACAGCACATCGTTCCCGGCATTGCCGACCATGACGTTGTCCTGCGCGGTCCCTTCGATCGGCGTGCCGAGCGTGCCGTCATTGCCCGACGTTCCGACATAATTGCCCGGCGCGTCCTGGACGATGGTGGTCGTGATCTGGCCGACCTCGGTGTCGCCATCCCCGTCCTTCGCGACGACCGTGAAGTTCTGGTCGATCGGAACGGTCGGGTTGCTCAGGCCGATGAAGATCCCGCCAAGGTCGAACTTCTCGTTGCCGGCATTGCCCGTATCCGATTCGATCAGCACGGCGTTGAAGTTGGAGTTGGTGTCGATCTCGACGCGGTCGCCGCTCTCGATACCCGTGACCTTGACGCCCTCGGCCGTTCCCGCGCCGTCGATACCCGCGGCAGTGAACGAGACGGTGAAGGGATTGGTCGTGGCACCAGGGGCGCCACCGTTCAGCGTAACGCTTTGCAGCCCGCCGCCGAGGTCGGTGAACACCCAGATGTTGCCGGTCGAATAATCGACGACCGTCACCTTGGTGATGTTGACGTAAACCTCGCCCGCATCGGCTGGGATGCCATACGTTCCGTCATTGTCCGAGGTGATCGCGTAAAAGTTGATGTCGACCTTCGGATCGCTGCCGCCGATCACCTGCAGGATCGTCTGCTCGTAGTGGGTGGTCTGGATGACCCCGCCGTTCGAGATCGTCGGCGGCACGTTGTTGCCGTTGTCGACGACGACCAGATCCTTGAGCAGGTCGACACGAACGACTTCGCCCTGATCGACACCCTGGTTACCCGTCCCGATACGGCCGCTACTGTTGTTGACCGAGATCGGATCGCCGTCCCCGTCCTCCGCGGAGAACAGGATATCGAACGGGGTCGTGTTGTTGTTGGCACCGACGAAATAATAGTCGGAGTTGCCGGCCTTGATGCCCGTAAAGGACTCGATGCCCTGCTCGGTGCCGTTGGTGATCGTCCCGTTGACGTCCCAGGTGTAGGTGCCGTCACCATTCAGCGTGATCGTGAACGCGACGGTGCCCGACCCATCCGCACCGGTCGCGCCGGTGACGACGGTGCCGTCACCATTGATTGACAGGTAGATGTTCTGCCCGTTGATCTGCAGCTGGTTGCCGGCCGTATCCTTGGCCAGCCCCTCGATGATCGAGAAATACAGATCGCCCAGGCCGTCGGTCCCCATGTCGAGGTTGAGGTCGCCGACCACAGGCGGGCTGTCGCCGTTGGCCGCGCCGACCTTGTCCGGGGTAAAGGGCAGCGGCCCGTCATCCTCGAACACGAACACCGGGCTGTCCGGCAGTTCCTCGCCATTGTCGAAGTGCGACAAGTCGACGATATATTCGTCGGTGTCACCGTCGGCGTCGGTCACGGTCTGCACGAGCTGCAACGTGTCGTCGGCCAGCATGATCCCCACCGCATCGTCGTCGGTCGCGGTCGAGCCGTGCCACAGGTTCTGCGTCTGGGTCACCGTCAGGTTGGACCCGGACAGCGAGATGGTGAAGTAGACGTTGCCCGTTTCGGTAAGGTCACCCGTCGTGACGCCACCCGAAGCGAGTGCGGTCGAGCCGTAGATCACCCCGCCGATTTCGTAGAGGTAGATCTCGTCGCCCTGACCGAAGCCGTCGCCATCGATCGCGAACAGGCCCGAGTCGACACCATCGGTGTTGAGCACCAGCTCCAACGTCGCACTACCCGTACCGTCGGTGCCGTAATCGACCGGCGTGGCAAACAGGTTGGCCACGCTGACCGTCTTGGAGGCGTCGCCCACCGAGCCGTTCGGCCCCGAACGATCCTCGCCTTCCGGCAGCGTCTCGTCGAGCACGATCGGAGCAAGCGTCCCCGGCCCCGCCGCGGCATCCGGACCATCGTCCTCGATGCCGAACACGCCGTTCGAGATGTCGAGATCGGCGCTGTCGCTGTCGCCGTCGGCGTCGTAGACAGTCTGGCGCAGGAGCAGCGCACCGCCATCGGCGATCAGCGTCTCGAGATCGTCGTGATCGTCGGTGTCGCCGTGCCAGATGTTCTCGTACTGCGTGAAGGTGATCTCACCCGTCTCGCTGTCGACCGAGATGCGGAAATACTCCGTCGCGCCGACCATGCCGGAGACGTAGCCACCGACCTCGTTGTAGACGAGCATGATCTCGGCGCCCTGGCCGATGCCGTCATCGTCGAAGTCCGGACCCACGCCTTCCGGCAGGACGTCGGTATCGTCGAGCGCATAGAGGCCCGAGCCGACGCCTTCGTCACCGGTGTCCTCGAGAACCAGCGTGTACTCGACATAGCCTTCGCCGTCGGTGCCATAGTCCACCGGCGTGTCGAAATAGCCCGCGAACAGGCCGCCCGTGCTCGACACGGTCGAACGACCGGCCGGATCCGAGTTGCCGTCATCGCTCTCGCCGTCCGTCTCGGTCTCGTCGAGCACCAGCAGCGGGGCTTCCGGGTTGAGCGGATCGGGATCGCCATTGTCGTCCGGATCGGCATCGGGGCCATCGTCCTCGATGCCGAACACGCCGTTCGAGATGTCGAGATCGGCGCTGTCGCTGTCGCCGTCGGCGTCGTAGAC
>NZ_JANJZA010000002.1:78037-94042 GCF_026157035.1 Sphingomicrobium nitratireducens
CGTCATCGCTCTCGCCGTCCGTCTCGGTCTCGTCGAGCACCAGCAGCGGGGCTTCCGGGTTGAGCGGATCGGGATCGTCGCCTGCATCCGGCCCATCGTCCTCGATGGTGAAGAGGCCGTCGGAAATGTCGAGGTCGGCGCTATCGCTGTCGCCGTCCCAATCGGTCAGCGTCTTGCGGACCACCAGCGAACCGCCGGTGACGTCCATCGTCTCGCCGTCGTCATAGTCGGCGGGCGTGTCGCCATACTGTTCGTGCCAGACGTTCTGCGTCTGGGTGAAGGTGATGTCGCCCGTTTCGTCATCGATGGTGATGGTGAAATAGGTGTTGCCGTCCGTCAGGTCGGCATCAATGTCGACGTCGCCAGCCACAAGGGCGGTCGAGCCGTAGATCGTGTCGCCGATCTTGTAGAGGTAGATCGGATCGCCCTGGCCGATGCCGTCGAGCGGTCCCGAAGGATCGTCGCCGTCATAAGTGTCCAGCGGATCGAGCGCGAAGAAGCCCGAGGCGATCAGGCCGCTCTCGTTGCCTTCGCCCAGGATCAGCTCGAGCGTGTAGACCTCGCTACCCTCGTCGGCGCCGCCGTCGGCGCCGAAGCTGCCGAGGTCGAACTGCGCGGCAATCGCGCCCGGGGTCGTCGTTGCCGACTCGATACCATCGCTACCTTCGTCCGTCGGGCTCTCGTCGACGATCAGCGAGAACTGGGCCGTGCCGTCGTTGCCGGCCTCGGGGCTGTCGTCCTCGACGTCGATGATGATCGAGCCGCCGGGAACGGTGAATTCGCCGTCGCTGACGCTGACCGGAATGACGATCTCCATGTCGGGAACCGACAGGTTGTCCTCGACGCCTTCGACCGGGTGATCGATGGGGCCGAGAATCTGGACGGTGTAGTTGATCGAGTTCGAGTCCACGGAATCGATCGTCACGCGGATGATCGGAACGCCGCCGGCCGAACCGGTCAGCACGCCGCCGACGAACGTCCATTCGTCGATCGGCTCGCCGTTCGAGTAATAGGTCTCGGCCGGCGCGCCCAGCGTCACGGTGACGATATCGCCGTCCGGATCCGAATAGGGAACCTCGCCCGACGCGCTGTCGCTGTCGGCCATGTCCTCGTAGGGACCGTTGTCCGGATCGTCGTCCGGATTGCCGATCACCGGGATATGCTCTTCGCCGACCACGACACTGTCGCTGCCCACCTGCGGGCGGCCGTTCGTACCGATGATGGAGATCGTCAGGGTCGCCTGGTCGATATCGCCATCACCGTCTTCGAGGTCATAGAGGAACGTGTCCTCGAGTTCCTCGCCACTGGCCAGCGCCTGGACGGCCGCGTAGGCCGCCGGATTCTGCTCCTCGGTGTAGAGCGTGTAGGTGTACTCGCCGTCCGCGTCGATCACGAGGATGCCGTACTTGAGGTTGTAGGTGCCCGGATTGCCGAGTTCGGCATCGTCCGCACCGACCGTGTCGCGACCGGCAGCACCGCTGTCGGTGCCCGCGCCGGACATGACGTTGCCGTCGGTCGAGGTCTGGTCCTCGGTCAGGCTGTCATAGTCGTCGCGTGCGATCGGCTCGTCGTCGATGATGTTGATGGTCAACGTCGCTTCGTCGGTGTCGCCATTGCTGTCGACGATGACGATGTCGAAGAAGTCCTTCGTGTTGTCGCCGCTCGTGTTGTCGCGCAGCGTGTAGCTGACCTGGATCTCGCCGTCGCCGCCGTCGTTGAACGAAATGATCGTCAGGTCGCCGTACGTGCCCGGAATGACCTGGCCGGCCTCGCCGGTGACGAGGACGCCGTTGATGTAGATGGCGTTGGGCGTGTCGGGCGAATTGTAGACGATCACGCCATAGACGGTCTCGACGTCGGCCGCTGCATTGGTGCCTTCCGGCTCGACCGGAACGTTGCGCTCGGGAAGCCCGGCTTCGTCGACGAACGTGACGGCGTTCTCGACCAGGATGAACCCGTTGGTCGGATCGCCGGGCTGGCCCGGTTCGTCATCCGCGCCGACGAGGATCTGCGGCTTGTTGTCGACCGACAGCGCCAGCGGCTCGAGCGTCGGGGGCGTGTAGTTCGGTTCGGTCGGGGGCAGCAGGTCGCCAAGCGGCTGGCGCGGCCCGAGGTCCGGAACGGGCACGGCGAAGTTGCCGCCCGAGGACTGGGTCTGGCCGGCGGCCGGTTGCGGTTCGGTTCCGATCAGCAGCGCAGCGAGGTTGGTGGGGGGAACCTCGATGCCGCCGATCACGAGCTGCGGCACGAACACCGCACCGTTGGGAATGACGTACTGGGTCCCGTCGGGCATCTCGATCACGAGATCGGTGCCGACCACCATGATGTCGCCGAGCGAAACTTCGGCCGGAAGAACGACGACGCCGTCGGCGTTGGGTTCGAGAATGATCGCATCCGCACGGATCACGACCGGCACGCGGCCCTCGGTGGCCTCGTTGTTCTCGTTCTCTTCGTTGTTCTCGTTGTCCTGGCCCTGACCCAGGTTGCTCATGTCTTCCTGACGCATGTCCCACCCTTTGTTTTATGCGCCGGACGACACGCCACGACGCTGCTGAACTCGGCGGGGAACCCCACCGCACCCTGATAACGATTGGGGTTAACGGCTGGAGAGGCGCCCCGCGCATCCGAAGGAAGGAAACACCTGCTTTTTTGGAATTGCAAGCAAACCGCCTTTAGTGTGTCGGCTACATGACAAACAAGGGTCGAAGATTATTTGAGTGTTGCTGTTAACTTTTAAACAGAAGTAGGAGTTAATCGACTTACATTCTGTGAAAGTGAGCAAATTATGAGGTTGGGATTAAGACTAGTTGCGAAGTTACCCACAGTTTGTTGTTCGAATGATGCTCCACTAGTCTTCGTGAATTAACTTGGATTAACTTATATAAAATGGGTTAATCGTGATTCATCGGAGAAGAAGTGAAGAGTCGACGCGCCGCAATCGCCTAAAAACGAGTCCGGAAAATCCTCGAAAAAATGCACCTTCCGCGTCCCGAAACGGAACAGATCATCGATTCAGCGAAACGACTCATCGTTGCGACTCGGGAATCACGTGCGGGCTTGCCGTGGCGCTTCGACCCGCTACGCTCACGCGCCACAATGACGGGAATCTCCAAGTGAAAATCGCCTGCATCGGGGGCGGCCCGGCCGGCCTCTATTTCGCCATCTCGATCCTGCTGCGCGCGCCCGATACCGAGGTCCATGTGTTCGAACGCAATCCCGAAGGCGTGACCTTCGGCTGGGGCGTGGTCTTCTCCGACCAGACGCTCGAGAACCTGATGGCCAACGACCCCGTCTCGGCCGCGGTGATCGAGCGCGAGTTCGCCCACTGGGACGATATCGACGTCCACCTGGGCGGCCATGTCGAGACCAGCTCAGGTCACGGCTTCATCGGGATCGGGCGCAAGCGCCTGCTCGAGATACTCGCCGAGCGCGCCCGCGACCTTGGCGCGAACCTCCACTACGAGACCGAGGTCGACCATGCGGCGCTCGAAGCCGACCCGCAATGGGACCTCGTGATCGCCGCCGACGGCATCAATTCTCGCGTGCGCGCCGCGCGCGAAGAGGCGTTCGAGGTCGACGTCGACACGCGCGCCAATCGCTTCGTCTGGCTCGGCACGTCGAAAGTCTTCGATGCCTTCACCTTCATCTTCGAGAAGACCGAAGCGGGCTGGGTCTGGGCCCACGCCTATCGCTTCGCCGAGGACGGCTCGACCTTCATCGTCGAGATGGCCGACGAGACGTTCGAGAAGCTCGGCCTCGCCGAGAAGAGCCAGAATGAGGCGGTCGCGCTGTGCGAGAAAATCTTCGCGCGTTACCTCGACGGCCACCCGCTCGTCTCCAACGCCACGCACCTGCGCGGATCGGCCGTGTGGCTGAAATTCCGCCGCATCATCTGCGGCACCTGGCATGACGGCAAGACGATCCTGATCGGGGATGCCGCCCACACCGCCCATTTCTCGATCGGCTCGGGCACCAAGCTCGCACTCGAGGACGCGATCAAGCTCGCCGAGGTGCTGACCCGCGATGGCCTGACCCGAGAACAGGCCCTCGAGGAATATCGCGAGGAACGCGCGCTTGAAGTGCTCAAGCTCCAGAACAGCGCGCGCAACTCGACCGAATGGTTCGAGACACTCGACCGCTATCTCGATTTCGAGCCGTGGCAGTTCGCTTACTCGCTGATGACCCGCTCGCAGCGCATCAGCCACGCAAACCTGCGCCTGCGCGATCCCGAGTGGGTGGCCGAGCTCGAGCGCCGCTTCTGGGAACGCGCGAGCGGCTCGCCCAAGGCCGCCCCACCCATGTTCGCTCCCTTCGCGCTCAAGGACATGACGCTCGCCAACCGCATCGTCGTCTCGCCGATGGCGACCTATTCGGCCAAGGACGGCGTCCCCAACGACTTCCACCTGATGCATTATGGCGAGCGCGCGCATGGCGGCGCGGGGCTCGTCTTCACCGAAATGACCTGCGTCTCCCCGACGGGACGGATCACGCCGGGCTGCACAGGCTTGTGGAACGACGAACAGGCGGAGGCCTTCAAGCGCATCGTCGACTTCGTCCACGCGCGCACGCCTGCAAAGATGTGCCTCCAGCTCGGCCATTCGGGCGGCAAGGGCGCGACCCGGGTCGGTTGGGAAGGCTATGACGTGCCCTTGGGCGATGGCGGCTGGCCGCTGATCGCCGCGAGCGACGTGCCCTGGTCGCCGCGCAACCAGGCACCGCGCCCGATGACGCGCGACGACATGGACGAAGTCAGGGACCAGTTCGTCACGGCGACCGAGCGCGGGATCGCCGCGGGCTTCGACATGCTCGAACTCCATTGCGCCCACGGCTATCTGCTCTCGAGCTTTATCACCCCGCTCCAGAACACGCGCACCGACGACTATGGCGGAAGCCTCGAAAACCGCCTGCGCTACCCGCTTGAAGTGTTCGGAGCGATGCGCGCCGCCTGGCCTGCCGAAAAGCCGATGAGCGTGCGCATTTCGGCCAATGACTGGGCGGGCGAGGAAGGCGTCACCCCCGACGAGGCGGTCGAGATCGCCAAGGCCTTCCGCGAGGCGGGCGCCGACCTCATCGACGTCTCCGCGGGCCAGACCTGGGCCGATGCGAAGCCTGTCTACGGACGCATGTTCCAGACCCCATTTTCGGACAAGATCCGCAACGAGGGCGCGCTGACCACGATGGCGGTCGGCAACATTTCCGAGCACGACCAGGCCAACGCGATCCTGATGGCGGGCCGCGCCGACCTCGTCGCGCTGGGCCGCCCGCACCTGATCGACCCGCACTGGACGCTGCGCGCGGCCGCCGACCAGGCCTATCGCGACATCTGGTGCCCGCCCCAGTACGAAGGCGGCCTGGTCCAGCTGGCCCGCCTGCTCGAACGCGAAAAACTGATGACGGGCGACCTAAAGGCCTGACTAGCCGATCCTTTTGAGTGCATGGGCGAGCGCGTCGTCCCACGTCGCGCGGCGCCGGTCGCGCTCGTCCGGCGCAAGGTCGGGCGCGAATGTCTCGAACCTCGGCAGCATCGCCGCCACCGCCTCCCCGACGCCCTCGTGGAGCCCGGCGCCAGCCGCCGCCAGCATGGCCGCACCGCGCGCCGTGCTTTCAACGTTGCGCGGTCGCTCGACCGTCACGTCGAGCATCCCGGCGAGGTCGCGCGCCAGCCAGTCGTTGGCGATCATTCCCCCGTCGACGCGCAATCGCTCCCACGCCGCCCCGTCGTCGCGAAACGCCTTGGCGAGATCGGCGCAGCTCATCGTCACCGCCTCGAGTGCGGCGCGCACGAGATGCGCGCGCGTCGTCGCGAAGGTCAGTCCGTGAATCGAGCCCTTGAGGTCGGCGCGCCAATGCGGGGCGCCCAGCCCGGAGAAAGCCGGGACGATCGTCACTCCCCCGCTATCCTCGACCGAGGCGGCGAGCGTCGCGGTATCGGCGGCATCGCCGAAAAGGCCGAGCTGGTCGCGCAGCCACTGGACGAGGCTTCCTGCCACGAACACCGACCCTTCGAGCGCGTAGAGGCGATGACGCCCATCATCGAGCAGCAGGGTCGAGAGCAACCGATGATCCGACGTCGGTCGCGCCTCCCCGGTCGAGGCCAGCGCGAACAGGCCCGTCCCGAAGGTCGCCTTGGCGCTCCCGGGCACCAGGCACCCCTGCCCGATCGTCGCGGCCTGCTGGTCGCCGACCATGCCGGTCACCGGGATCCCCGCGCCGAATAGGCGCGTCTCGCCGACATTGCCGACCATCGGCACGATCTCGGGGAGCGCCGCGCGCGGCACGCCGAAAAGTTCGCAAAGATCATCGTCCCAGCCGCCGCCTTCCAAGTCCATCAGCGCGGTACGGCTGGCGTTGCTCGCGTCGGTGACGTGGACGCCTACCAGCTTGAAGGCGAGCCAGCTGTCGATCGTCCCGAATGCCAGCCTTCCCGCGCCCGCTGCCGCGCGTACCGCCTCGTCATGGTCGAGCAGCCAGCGCATCTTGGTCGCGGAAAAATAGGGATCGAGCAGCAGCCCGGTCCTGGTCTGGACCGCTCCTTCGTGCCCCGCCTCGCGCAAGCCTGCGCACACATCCGCCGTCCGCCGGTCCTGCCACACGATCGCGGGGGCGAGCGGCTCGCCCGTCTTGCAGTCCCATGCGACCACCGTCTCGCGCTGGTTGGTGATACCGATCGCGGCGATCCGCTGCGCGCCGCCGGCCTTGGCGATCATGTCGGCGGCAACCGCCCGCGTCGTCTCCCACAGCGCTGCCGCATCCTGCTCGACCCAGCCGGGCTGCGGATGCCGGCTCGCCAGCTCGCGCTGCGCCACGCCGCACACCTCGCCGTTCGCATCGAACAGCAGCGCACGGGTCGAGCTCGTTCCCTCGTCGAGCACGAGGATCAGGGGATCATCCGCCATTTTTCGACCCTATCCCGATTTGACGGCGCGTGCGAGGTCGTTCATTTGACGGATGCGGTTAACGCAGATTGAGTCGCTTGGGCGACGGGGGGAGATGCCGGCACATGCTCTGGATTGCGATCCGCATGCTGACCGGCGACCGCCAGAAATTCTTCGGGCTCGTCTTCGGAATCGCCTTCTCGACGCTGCTGATCACCCAGCAGCTCACCCTGTTCGTCAATTTCCTCGGGCGCGGGACGACCGCGGTCTACAATATCAGCTCGAACGACATCTGGGTGATGGATCCGGTCAGCCGCACCCCCGATACCGCGCTGGCGATGCCTTCGACCGCGCTCGAACGGGTGCGCTCGGTCGACGGGGTCGAGTGGGCGGCACCGCACCTGCGCGAGGGCGCCACCGTCCGCACCCCCGACGGCGACCTGGAACGCGTAACGATCATCGGGGTCGACGATACCAGCCTGGTCGGCCTGCCCGACGCGATCATCGCGGGCGACCGCAACGCGCTGGCGATGCCCGACAGCGTGATCATCGATTCGGTCGGCACCGCGCGGCTGTTCGGCGAAGAGGTCGACCCGATCGGCACCCGGCTTGAACTCAACGACCGCCGCGCGGTCATTCGCGGCATCGTCGATGCCGAACCGACCTTCACCAGCCAGGTGATCCTCTACACCCGCTATTCGAACGCGCTGACCTACGTGCCCGGCGCACGCAACCGGCTGACCTTCATTCTCGTGCGCGCGACCGACGGGACCGACCCGCAGGCGCTCGTCGACCGGATCGAGAGCGAGACCGGGCTGCGCGCACGGACCCGCGAGCAATTCGCGCGCGACGGGGTCGACTATCTGATCGAGAATACCGGCATCCCGCTCAACTTCGGCATCACGGTCACGCTCGGCTTCATCATCGGCATCACCATCGTCGGACTGACCTTCAGCCTCTTCATCCGCGACAACATCAAGCAGTTCGGCGCCCTCAAGGCGATCGGGGTGAGGAACCACATGATCCGCAAGATGGTCCGCGCACAGGCCGCGGTCGTAGGGCTCATCGGCTATGGCTTCGGCGTGTTCGGCGCGACGCTATTCATCAAGCTGTTCGAGGACGATCCGACCTTCAAGGGCTTCTACACGCCCTGGCAAATCCCGCTGCTCAGTCTCTTCGCCGTGTTCGTCATCCTCGCGATCACCGGCTATTTCTCGCTCCGCCCCGTGCTCAGGGTCGACCCGGCGGAGGTGTTCCGATGAGCGGCGACATCGCGGTCAGCGTCCACGGCGTGAAGAAATCCTTCGTTACGGCCCATCACGTCCACCCGGTGCTGCACGGCATCGACATCGACGTCGCGGCCGGAGACCTCACCTACCTCGTCGGCGCGAGCGGATCGGGAAAGACCACGCTGGTGTCGATCATGGCCGGCATCCTGACGCCCAGCGAGGGCACGGTGAAACTGTTCGGGACCGACATTTTCGCGATGGATCACCGCCATCTGGTCGACTACCGGCTGAGCCACATCGGTTTCATCTTCCAGCAGTACAACCTGATCCCGACGATCGACGCCGCCGCCAACGCCGCGGTTCCGCTGATCGCGCGCGGGGTCAACCGCCACGACGCGCTCGCCGCCGGCAACCGCATGCTCGAACGGCTCGCCATCGGCGACCAGGCCGCCAAGTATCCGCACCAGTTGTCGGGCGGGCAGCAGCAGCGGGTCGCGATCGCGCGCGCGCTCGTCCACGACCCGCGTCTGGTCATCTGCGACGAACCGACCGCGGCGCTCGATGCACGCTCGGGACGCCGCGTGATGGACCTGCTGCACGAACTGGCCGTGGGCGAGGACCGCGCCTGCGTCATCGTCACCCACGACAATCGCATCTTCGACTTCGCCGACCGCATCCTAGTGATGGAGGACGGCCTCATCACCCATGACGGCAAGGAAGTGCCGGTAGAGGAGGACATGGATGGCACGGCTTAGCTTCAGCCGGCAGATTCTGCCGTTGATCGCGGTGGCGGGGCTCATCGCGGCGATCGTCTTCATTGTCACCGGCACGCCCGACCGAGCGGTTACCGACCCTCCCGAGACACCTTTCAGGGCGGGCGGCGAAATCGCAGGCAAGCCGCGCGTCGCCGGAGCAGGCGTCGTCGAGCCGTCGAGCGAGACGATCGCGATCGGCACCTCGCTATCCGGGGTCGTCGAAGCAGTCATGATCTCGCCGGGCGCACGCGTGTCGAAGGGACAGCCGCTGTTCCGCGTCGACACGCGCTCGGCAAGAGCACGCATCCGCGAAGGCGACGCCGCGATCGCCAGTGCCCGCGCCGCTATCGCGGAGGCCCGCAACGCGGAAGCCACCGCGGCCCGCCAGCTGGCATTGTACCGATCGGTCGAGGATGCGGCGGCCGTCAGCCGCGCGGAAGTCATCCGCGCCGAAGGCGACGCATCGAGCGCACGCGCACGCCGCCAAGTCGCCGAGGCCGAACTCGCCAACGCCCGCGCGCGCCGCGCCAGTGCGGCAACCGAGCTCGAACGTTCGACCGTCCGCGCCCCGATCGCGGGCGAGATCCTCGGCGTCGACGTCCGCCCGGGCGAAACCGTCACTGCCGGCCCCGGCGCGGGCGGCCCATACGTGCTGATGGGCGAGACCAATCCGCTTCACGTGCGCATCGACATCGACGAGGACGAGGTCGGGCGTGTCGCGATCGGCGAGGCGGCCGTGGTCAGCCCGCGCGGGGAAGCCGACACGCGGGTCGATGCGCGCTTCGTGCGCGCCGAACCGCTGGTGGTCCCCAAGCGCTCGCTCACCAACCAGGCGTCCGAGCGGGTCGACGTGCGCGTCATGCAACTGATCTTCGCGCTGCCCGACGAGGCGGCCGGCGACTTTCGCGTCGGACAGCAGGTCGACGCCTTCATCCCCGCGAAAGTCGATCGGTGAAACGGCTGATCGCGAGCGCCAGCCTGCTTGCTCTGTCGGCATGTGCGGGCCACCCGGACCCGTCGCCGACGCCGGACCAGGTCGCCGTGCCCGAAACGTTCGTCATGGCCCCGGGCAATCGTGCCGCTAGCGAGCATGAACTTGCCGCCCTCCTCCCCGACGACCCGGCCTTCGTGTTGCTGGCAAGCCGCACACTCGACGAGGGCCCCGATCTTGCCGGTGCGATGGCGCGGATCGAGATGGCCCGCGCGATCGCCTCGCGTGCGCGCGCCGAGCGCATGCCCTCGGTGGGCTACAATGCCGGTGTCGAGGGACGCCGCATCAACCCGGACATGTTCGGGGCCGACGTCGCCAACCTCGTCAAGTTCGATCGCGAGCTGGTCGGTTACGGCGCCAACCTCTCGGCCGATTGGGACGCCGACCTGTTCGGACGGCTCAAGGCATCGCAGCGCGCCGCCGCCTATCGTGTCGACGCGGCAAGCGCCGACGCGGCCGCGATGCGCGTGGCATTGATCGCCGAAGTGGCGGCGGCCGTGATCGACTGGCGCACCATCGAAGCACAGGGGCGTGCGCTCGCCGAGGATGCGCGCGGCGCCGAGGAACTGGGCCGCCTTGCCCGGATCCGCGAGGCGGCGGGCCTGACGCCCGGCATCGCCTCCGAACGCGCCGCCGCGCAGGCCGCCGCGTCCAGGGCCCGTGTCGCAGCCATCGCCGGGCAGCAGGCGCTCTTGACGGGACGACTGGTCGCCCTGACCGCGCTTCCGGCCGACGAGGTCGTTGCCATCATGGGCGATGGCGCCCTTCCGGACGAGCTTGCCGGTCCGCCACCCGCGCTTCCCTCCACTCTTGTCGCCAGGCGGCCCGACATCGCCGCGTCCGCCGCCCGCCTCGCCGCCGCCGATGCCGAGGTCGCCGCCGCGGCGGCCGCCCGTTTCCCAAGGCTCAACCTCAAGGCGGGCATCGGCCTTCTCGCCTTCGCGCTCGGCGACCTGTTCGAGACGGGCAGCATCGTCGGCAATCTCGGGGCGGGGCTGGCCGGGCCGCTGCTCGATTTCGGCCGGATCGCCTCCGAGATCGATCGGGCCGAGGCCGCGACGCGGCTGGCCTTCGAGGATTACCGAAAAACCGTCTTCACCGCTTTCGGCGAGGCAGAGGCTTGCTATGGGCTCGTCGCTGCGACCGACATGGAGGCCGAGGCTTCGCACCAGCAGGCCGCCGCAGCGCTCCACGCGGCCCGGCTGACGCGCACCCGGATGGACGCCGGCCTTGCGACGCTGTCGGAGGCGCTCGAACAGCAGCGCCTAGCCGATGCGGGACAGGCCGAGGCGGCTGCCGCGCGAGGACGGGCGCAGCGCGCGAGGATCAGGTTGTGGCAGGCGTTGGGAGGCGGTCCGCTCCCCCGGGACTAGGCCTTTGCGGCCCCGTCGATGGCTTCGCCGACCGTCTCGACGAGCTGCTGCGGCGCGCACGGCTTCGAACAGAAGCGCGCTGCCTCGAATTCCTTTTGGAGATCGCACGGCTGGGCGTGTCCCGAATGGAACACGATCGGGACACCGGCCTCTGAAAGCCTGCGCGCGACCGGATGCACCGTCTCGTTGTCGAGCTGCACGTCGAGGATCGCGCCGTCGGGCAATTCGCCCTCGATCAGCGCCAAGGCGCCCGCCACGTCCTCGCACGGTCCGAGTACATCGTAGCCTGCGTCCTCGAGCGTGTGGGCGATGTCGAGCGCGATGATATACTCATCCTCGACGACGAGGATCTTCACTCCGGCCTGATCCGGCAGCTTGGCGGCAGCAACAGCGTTAATCGGAAGCCCCCATCGTCACGCTCCTGGTCGACGCTCGCCCCGAGTTGTTTCGCGGACACTGCGACCAATGTACTACCAAACCCCTCACTTTCCGTGCTGTTCCTCGGCCGGGAAGATTTCTCGGTCCAGTCGAGCCTGAGCCCGCCGTCCTTGGTCGGCGCCCATCCGATCGCGAGCGTCCCGTCCTTATCGCCGAGCGCACCGTATTTGACCGAATTGGTCGCCCACTCGTGGAGAAGCAGCGCAAGTCCCGAGACCGCGCTCGGACGGATATCGACGGGCTCGCCCTCGATCGTCACCCCGCGATGGTCGCGATAGGGTGCCAGGGTCGCCTCGATCAGCGCGCCGAGCGTCTCTTCCTGCTCCTCGATCGTGTCGTTGGTCAGCGAGTGGGCGCGCCCGAGCGCGGCAATCCGCTCGCGAAGCGTGGTCGCCAGTTCGTTCGCATCGTCGATGTCGCGCGCAGTGAGACTGATCATCCCTCCGATGATCGCGAACAGGTTCTTCACGCGGTGGTTCATTTCGCGCAGCATGAGCTCGCGCATCGCCACCGTTTCCGCCTCCGCAGTAATGTCGAAATTGACCCCGACCACCTTGGCGTTGTCGCCCTCGGGGGCATGGCGTCCAAGCCCGCGCAGCACGCGCTCCTCGCCATCGGGGCCGATCACGGTGAAGGTCTCGGCATAGTCCTTGAAGCCGCCTGCGGCCTTGGCCAGTCCCGCTCGCACGCGGTCGCGGTCCTTGTCGGCGATGCGGTCGAGAATTTCGTCGGCGGGATAGCGCTCCTTCGGCTCGAGGAAAAACATCTTCTGCGCCCGTTCGTCGAGGACCCGGACATCGTCGTCGGCATAATATTCCCAGACGCCGATCCCCGACACCTTGAGTGCCAGCGCCAGCCGCTCGCGCTCGGCCGCCAATTCGCGCTCCAGGACCTTGGCAGCGGTGATGTCGGTGAAGACCAGCGTCGCCCCGCTGATCGATCCGTCCAGCGACCGGTACGGCATCGTGCGCAGCAGGAAGCAATGACCGTCATCGGTCTCCATATTGCGCTCGATCGACGGGTGACCGGCGATGACCGCGCGCGCGTCGTCGAGATACTGGTCGTTGTCGAGCCGCGCGGTCATGTCGTCGAGCCCGCGCCCACGATCGGTGTCCTTGAGCGGGAAGATCGCCGTCGCGGCCTCGGTGAAACTGCGTACGCTGAGATCGTGGTCGAGGACAACGACCGCGAGCTGCGTGCTGTCAAAGAAGTTTTTGAGGTCGGCATTGGCGACGGTGAGCTGGTCGACCTTGGACTTCAATTCGTCGTTGACCGTGGTCAGCTCCTCGTTGGTCGACTGGAGCTCCTCGTTCATCGACATCATTTCTTCGTTGGAACTCTTGAGCTCTTCGTTGACCGTCTCGAGTTCCTCGACGGTGCTGCGCAGCCGATGCCGTGCGATCCTGAGCTCGTCCTCGAGAATCTGCACCTGGCTGTCGTTGGGCCCCATGTCGGTGAGGTCGTCGTCGACACCCGGCTTGAAGGCTTCAACCTCGCGGAACACGAGCAGGATTTGTCCGTCGGGCAACGGGTCGGCGATGACGTTGATGGTCTGCCTGCCGAACTCGGACTGGACCGAGACCGCCCGCGCGACGACGCGGCTGCGTTCGGCCTGAGTCTGGCGGATCAGCGGAAGCAGGATCTCGCGCAGTCCCGGCCGCGCCAGCGAGGCCGCGCTGGTGCGCCCGCCCTGTACTCCCGGAAATTCGAAATAACGCGACAGGCGGCCGTAGCTCGCGTCGATATCGCCATGCATGTCGACCACCAGTGCGGCGGGCGAATAGCGCTCGAGAATGCGCTTGACCGCGCTGTTCTGCTCGGTGGCCGGCGAGGGATGTCCACGCCGCGCCAGCGCGCGATCGAGACGAGCGCGCGGCGGCGCGCTGGAGTGGAGTTCGACTGGATAGGTGCCGCGCCCCTCCATCCGCCGGAACAGCCGTGCCTTCTGGTCGATCGGTTCGAAAAGGTCGTCGAAGCGCCCGATCGTTTCGGACGGGCCCAGGAACAGAAAGGCGCCTTCCATCAAGGAGTAATGGAGAAGGGGAATGACCAGCTGCTGGAGCCTGTCGCCGAAGTAGATCAACAGGTTCCGGCAGCTCACCAGATCGAGTTTCGAGAACGGCGCATCCTTGATCAGGCTGTGTTGCGAGAAGCGGACCATATCGAGAATTCTCGGGGCCACCGCCACCGTGTCCCCCTCGACGACCATGAACTTCTCGCGCAATTCGTCGGGCATGTCGGCGAGCGAGGCGGGCGGGTAGAGCCCGTCGCGCGCGATATTGAGCATGCGCTCGTCGATGTCGGTCGCGAAGATCTGAATATCGGGCCGTGCCCGCTGCTTGTCCGCCTCGTCGGCCAGCATCATCGCGATCGAAAAGGCTTCCTCGCCACTCGAACAGCCCGGGATCCAGACCCGGATTTCACCGCTATGCGCATATTTCCTGACCAGCGGCACGATCGCGCACTCGCGCAGCACCTCGAAATGCTCCCGGTCGCGAAAGAAGCGGGTGACGTTGATCAGGAGATCGCGGAACAGCGCGTCGCATTCGTCCACGTCGTTGCGGATCCGCGCGAGATACTCCTCGCCCGTCTCGATTCCGAGGACCTGCATGCGCCGTTCGATACGCCGCTCGAGGGTCGAGCGCTTATAGCCGGAGAAATCGTGCCCGATGACCTCGTGGATCGTCGAACAGAGCTGGTCGATATTGTGGGCGACGACCGAGGCACCCTCGCCGATCCGCTCGTCGCGCCTTCGCGCGAAATAGTCGAGCAGGGTGGGGATCAGTTCGCTTGGCTCGCGCACGAAATCGACAAGGCCGGTCCCGACGGCCGCGAGTGGCATACCGTCGTAACGCGCACTGGTCGGCTCCTGCGCCAACGCGATGCCGCCATGCTCCTTGATCGCACGCAGGCCCAGCGCGCCGTCCGCACCCGTTCCGGAAAGCACCACGCAGGCCGCCATCGACCCCGTTTCCTCGGCCAGCGATTCGAAGAAATCGTCGATCGGACGGCGCATGCCGCGCGGGCGCTCGAAATCGACGAGGCGCAGCTGTCCGGCCTCGATCCTCAGCCCGTGCCCTGGCGGAATGATGTAGACATGGTCTTCGGCGGGCGTCTCGCCTCCCTTGACCTGGTTGACGGTCAGCGCCGTCTCCCGCGAGAGGAGTTGGGCAAGCAGACTCTCGTGATCGGGATCGAGATGCTGGACGACGACGAACGCCATGCCGGTGGGCCCGGTCGCCGCGCCGAGCATTTCGCGCAGCGCCTCGAGACCGCCGGCGGAAGCGCCGATCCCCACGATCGGGAGGTCGGTTTCGTCCCGCGTCGAATCGCCCGCGACTGTCTCAGGCTCGTTGACCATGACAAATCAATACGGAGGCGTTCCAAGCTTGTGAAGTGCCGGTGCAGGACTGTGCAGTCCTAGGGGTGATGAATTCCGAGTATCCCCGCACGGTCGGCTTCGTCCATCAAGAAGCGCGCCTGCGATATCGCGGCCGCCGCCTCGGCGATCGACTGGATCGACCCGAGATACATTTCTCGTTCGTCGCGGCCCCTCATCTGAGGGCGCAATTGTTCGGTCAGTTCGGCATTGTAGTCGAGCAATTCGGACGGCGCGGCCGCGCTCACGTCGAACTGCGAGGCCAGGATCAGTCTCGGCGTGCCGCCTGGCCCGGTCAGCCGATGCAGCGTCAACTGGTTGATGAACGGTGTGCCGTCGGCACGGAAGTTGATGAGGTGGGTGCGAACGCGGCGACGGTTTCGGTCGGCCATGAACTCGCGCAGCGGCGCGACGCCTGGCTGGTGGGTAAGATGGCGTTGGAGGAAGCGGCAATTTCGCCCGAGCACGTCCGCCTCGGCATATCCCGTCAACGCGCAGAAGCGGTCGTTGACCTGGAGCAGCTCTGCATCCGGGGAATCGACCGGGCTGAGGGACAGGGCAAGGTTCGCCGTCCCGAGATATTGGGCGACCCCTGCGGGGACTGCATTCACATCGCTTTTCCAGACCCATGGACGGAGCGTGCGTTCGGAAACGCCAGAACGCCCCTCGATGGCGATCCAACGGCGCCACTTGTGACAAGTTCCTGTGTTGGCTTGAGAAACTCCTGGCGCGCACACGCAAAAAGGCCCGGGAGTTTCCTCCCGGGCCTCTTGTTTGGGCCGTGTAGACGGTTTCGCTTAGCGGCTGCCGCCGAGCGGCAGGCGGATGCGGAACGCGCCCGAGTGGACCGTCTCGCGACCGTTGAAGATCGCTTCGTATCCGACCCTGACGTCGACCTTGCCGGCCTTGCCGCCGAAGCTCACGCCCGCCAGCGCGCTGTCGCGCTTCGCCACCGTCGAGATGAT
>NZ_JANJZA010000003.1 GCF_026157035.1 Sphingomicrobium nitratireducens
CTCGGCGGCAGCCGCTAAGCGAAACCGCCTACACGGCCCAAACAAGAGGCCCGGGAGGAAACTCCCGGGCCTTTTTGCTATTTCGGTTCGACGATCAGGTAGACGACGGGGGTAGTGCCGACATTGAGCACCTCGTGCCACTCGGTCCCGCCGCTTGCGTAGGAAGAGCCGGTGGCAAGATCGACCTCGCGGGTGCCGCTGGCATCGGTCAGGCGCATGCGACCGCCCGACAGGGCGTAGCCGAAGTGCCGCGCATGATAATGGCGCTCGTGGCCGACGCCGGGCGGGAAGGCGCAGCGCAGCACGCGCTGATGCTCGTCCTCATGCAATTTCTCGCACACCGGCGTGCCCTGCCAACCCGCCTCGAGCGGATCGGGAAGCGGCGGCGTGTGGACAAGGAGAGCGATTGCAAGTGGCAGCATGGGGCAATTCTCCCGGCGCGAAACCAAAAAGGCCGCCCCGATGGGACGGCCTTGGCGTAGATGGTGACCCCTACGGGACTCGAACCCGTGTTTCTGCCGTGAAAGGGCAGCGTCCTAGACCGCTAGACGAAGGGGCCACGTGCTTGACGCGGGGGCCGATTAGGCGAGCGGAGCGCGGGCGTCAAGCGCCTTTCCCGATCAGGCCGCCGCAATATCCTCCAGATGGAGTTCCGCGGCGTTTCCGCCCGTCCATTCGTCGCGCCGGACGGTGCCTGCCAGCCAGAAGCGGGCGTCGGGCGAGGCCGACAGGATGGCCTGTCCGAGCGCGGTGTCGGCGGCCCTGAACGCGATCGTCTTGAACGAGCGGCCGTCCTCGCCGCACGCAACGGCGCGGACATGGTGCTGGCCGACGATCCCGGTGCGCAGCAACCGCACGGGACCGACCGCGACGCGCGGTGCGGGCCAGCCCGCGCCATAAGGGCCCGCGCGCTCGATCTGATCGCACAGTTCGCCCGCAACCCCGCCCGGCGCCAGCAGCGCGTCGATCAGGAGGCGCCGGCCCTCGCGCGCCTGCGCCACATCCTCTTGGAGTCGCTGGCCGAGGTAGGAGGCGAAGCCGTCGATTGCGCCGGGGGCGACGGTGATACCCGCCGCCATGGCGTGGCCGCCCCCCGCGACGAGCAGTCCCTCGTCCTTGGCGGCGAGGACGGCGGCCCCGAGGTCGACGCCCGAGATCGAGCGACCCGATCCCTTGCCCACGCCGTTCTCGTCGAGCGCGACGACGAAAGCGGGCTTGTGGTGGCGTTCCTTGATGCGGCTTGCGACGATGCCGACGACGCCTGGATGCCAACCCTCGCCCGCAACCACGATCACCGGTGCGTCGGCCTGACGTTCGGCCTGCTCGGCCGCCTGTTCGGTGACCAGCATCTCGATCGCGCGACGTTCCTCGTTGAGGCGGTCGAGTTCGATCGCGATCGCCTCCGCCTCGGCGGGGTCGGTGGTCGTGAGGAGGCGTACGCCGAGGTCGGCCTGTCCGACGCGACCGCCCGCGTTGATGCGCGGCCCCAGCGCGAAGCCGAGGTCGCGCGCGACGGGTGCGCGGTTGAGGCGTGCGGCACGTGCGAGCGCGACGAGGCCCAGGTTCGCGCCCTTGCCCATGACCTTGAGCCCCTGCGTGACGAATGCGCGGTTGAGCGTCCTCAGGCGGGCGACGTCGGCGACCGTGCCCAGCGCGACGAGGTCGAGCAGGTCGATCAGCTGCGGTTCGGGGCGCGCCTCGGTGAAGTGGCCGCGGGCGCGCAGCTCGCGCAGCAGCGCCACGCCGAGCAGGAAGGCCATGCCGACCGCGGCGAGGTGACCGTGCGCGGCGCCTTCCTCGCTTTCGTCGAGGCGGTTGGGATTGATCAGCGCGTGCGCGACGGGCAGGCGGCTCGCGCACTGGTGGTGGTCGCACACGATGACGTCGAGCCCGGCCTCGGCGGCCGCCTCGAGCGCCTCGAACCCCTGCGCGCCGCAATCGACGGTGACGACGAGGTCCGCGCCCTGCTGCTTGAGGCCGACCAGGGCATCGGCGCTGGGGCCGTATCCCTCGAGCAGGCGGTCGGGGATGTAGAGCATCGGTTCGACGCCGAGCCGGCGCAGGAGGAGGGTCAGAAGCGCGCCCGAGGTCGCCCCGTCGACGTCGTAGTCACCGAAGATGGCGAGCTTCTCGCCCTTCTCGATGGCATCGGCGAGGCGCGCGGCGGCCTTGTCCATGTCCGCGAAAACGGACGGGTCGGGGAGGAAGTCGCGGATGCGCGGATCGCGTTCGCGCGGCAGGTCGCCTTCCGCCACGCCGCGTGCGAGCAGCAGCTGGTCGACGAGGTCGCGGGCGAGGTCGTCGCCGCCGCGATAGCGCCATTCCCACGGCTGACCCGTGAGGCTCCGCTCGATGTCCAGCACACCGCTCACCGGACCGGATCAAGCAGCCGGTCGCGCAGGTCGAGCGCGTGATCGTGGGGGAGGGCGGCGACGCCGTGATGCGCAAAGCCGCTGCCGCCCGCGACGCCGAGCACGAGGTTGGAGACACCGAGGCGGCGGTCGATGAAGTTGCGCTTGAGGTCGATCGACTGGATGCGGGCGAGCGGGAGGATCACCGTGCGCTGCCGCCAGAAGCCCGAGCGGACGAGCAGCCGATCGCCGTCGAGGCGATGGCGATGGCGGCGCCAGGCGAGGATCCGCGTGATGCCTAGGAAGCCGAGCAGCGCGAGCACCAACAGCAAATGCCAGTCGGTGGTGAGGTAGGCGGCGCCGGCGGCGGCGAGCGCGAACGGCACGAGGAATAGGAGGAAGACAATGACGTAGGCCGGGCTGGGGCGGTGCCAGTCGTCGGCATGAGCGACCGGGCGCCAGTCCATCTCGCGCAGGATGGCATCGGCCTCGTCGTGCGTTGCCAGCGGGGCGACCACATGGTCGCCGCCGTGTCCGCTGTCGCGCGCCAGGCTCTGCAGCTTGACGGCGGTCCAGCCGAAATGGCGGCGGACCGGGCCGGTCGCGAGGATTGCGGCCTGGACGCGCCGCAGCGGGAGGACGACGTCGGTCAGGGTGAGGAGGCCACGGCGGCGGCGGAAGCCCGTTTCGGTGCGGTCGAGCCGGAAGCCGAATTCGCGCAAGACCGTCTGGAGCAACCCGGTCGCCAGCCCGACCAGCACCAGCGTCGCCAGCCCGAACAGCGCGGTAACGACGCGGTTGGCGAGGATGAACGCGATGAAGGGCTGTCCGGCATGACCGAGCTCGAGCCAGAACTGCCGGCGGAAGGGGTCGAAGCCGAGGAGGTCGCCCGCGGTCTGCGTGAAACCTGCGAGGACGCCGAAGACGGCCAGCGAGAAGTTGAACAGGCCGGCGAGGAGGAGGCGCCGCAGATCCATCGCGTAAACGGGGGCGGGTTCGCCTGCCTGTTCGATCGGCGCGTCGCTGTCGGCCGCCATTACGACGGGATCGCCGGCGCGGTGGGCGCGGATGAGATCGCGAAGCGCCTCGGCGTCGGCAAGCGCGATCGAATCGAGCACGCCGTCCTCGTTCTTGTCGCCCGCCGACGCGCCGGTTTCGAGTTTGACACGGGCGAGGCCGAGCAGCCTCGCGATCACGTTCTGCTCGACATTGACGTCCTGTACGCGGTCGAACGGGATCGAACGATGGTTGCGACCCAGAACGCCGCTTTTCATCTCGATCTCGTCGGGCCCGAGTTCCCAGGAAAAGCTGAGCCAGCGGATCAGGGGGCGAAGGAGGCCGACGGCGAGCGTTGCGCCGACGATCAGCGCCGCCAGCTCCCACCGCTGCTGGACGATGAAGTAGGCGCCCGCTGCCAATCCGCCCCAGAGAGAGCGCATGACCCCACCGAGGCCCGCGACGAGTGTCAGCGGGTGGAGCCGCCGGACGTCGCGCCGTTCAATGCCCCCCGCCTCGTTCACTGCCAGTCTGTCCTGATCTCGGCGCGGATCTCGTCGCGCATCGCGGCGGCGCGCTCGGGGCTGAGGCCGGGCAGCGTGACGATGCTGTTGTGCGTCCCCGCCGTATGGACGACGAGGCTGGCCGTTCCGAAGACCTTGTCGAGCGGGCGGCGGGCGACATCGAGATGCTGGACGCGCACGAACGGCACCATCGTGTCGGTGTGGAACAACCAGCCGCGCACGACGCGAAGGAGGTGCGGATCGAGCTTGAAACCGAGGCGCCGGTAGATGCGCAGCGGGACGAACAGGACGATCGCGATCATCAGCACGCCGACGATGGTCGAAAGCACGCCCTGCACCGGCTTGTCGGCCAGAACGACATTGTCGATCACCAGGGCCCCGACGAGAAACGGGAGCCAGGTCAGGAGCAACTGCGTCGTGAGCAGCCAGCGATAAGCGGGCTCGGCGGGCTCCATGCCGGGCGGCAGGAGCGGGCGCGCGGGGTCGATGGCTTCGGACAGCTTGTGATCGAGGGTCGAAAAGTCGGTGTCGCTCATGGCGCCACCTTAGCGCATGAGGCGCAGCCTAACAGCGATTTTCGACCGGAATCAGTCGCCGCAATGATGCTCGCCGCGCACCCAGCGCACGGTGCCCGAGGACGCGCGCATCACGATCGTGTGGGTCGTGACGCAGCCGCCGCTCTTGCGCTTCACGCCGTCGAGGAGCGAGCCGTCCGTCACTCCGCTTGCGGCGAAGATGCAGTCGCCCTTGGCCATGTCGTCGAGCGTGTAGATTCGATCGAGGTCTTCGATGCCCCAGCGGGCCGCGCGCGCCTTCTCGTCCTCGTTACGGAAGACGAGGCGGCCCTGGATCTGGCCACCGACGCAGCGCAGCGCAGCGGCTGCGAGAACGCCCTCGGGCGCGCCGCCCGTGCCGATGTAGATGTCGATCTGCGTGTCGGGATCGGTCGTCGCGATAACGCCGGCAACGTCGCCGTCGGGGATCAGCCGGACGCTGCACCCGATCGCGCGCAATTCCTCGATGATGGCGGCATGGCGCGAGCGATCGAGCACGCAGGCGGTGATGTCGCTAGGCTCGACGCCCTTGGCTGCGGCGAGGCGGGCGACGTTGTTCGTGACGCTATCGGCGAGGTCGATCGTGCCGTCGGGATAGCCCGGGCCAATCGCGATCTTTTCCATGTAGACGTCGGGCGCGTTGAGGAGGCCGCCCTTCTCGGCGATGGCAAGCACCGCGAGCGCGTTGGGGCCGGCCTTGGCGGTGATCGTCGTGCCCTCGAGCGGGTCGAGCGCGATGTCGATCGCGGGGACATCCTGACCCTCGGGGCAGTAGCCGACCTTTTCGCCGATGTAGAGCATCGGCGCCTCGTCGCGCTCGCCCTCGCCGATCACCACCGTGCCCTGCATCGGGAGCTTGTTGAGCGCCTCGCGCATCGCTTCGACCGCGGCGGCGTCGGCGGCGTCGTTGTCGCCGCGCCCGATCCACTTCGATGCCGCGATGGCGGCGGCCTCGGTCACGCGGACCATTTCCAGAACGAGAACGCGGTCGAGGGTGTTGCTGGCGGACATGGGGCCTCCCGAGGAATCTGTCGAGGCGGGCGATAGGCGAGCCGGAATGTCTTGTCGAGACACGCCTCGACTTGATTGCGTCGACGCTTTTTGAGACCATCCGCTTGGTTAAGGTCGGCGTTGCCATCGGGGGTTGGGATGGGGTTTTTCAAGGTCGCCGCGATCCTGTTCGGATTGCTCTACGTCATCGGACTCGGGCTCGAAGGCGTGGCGATGTTCAATCTCTTCGGCAGTGATGTCGAGGGCGGCGATGTCCTGCTCAACCCGCTGGGCTATCCCTGGACCGAGTGGTTCCCCGAGAACACGTCGATGGGCGGCGCGCCGGCGATCACGCTCGTCATCCTCATCTTTATGGCGTACCTGGGAAGCCGCAACCGATAGGTCAGTCGTCCGCCCGATGATCGAGCAGGTGCGCGGCGACGCGGACCGACCGGGTGGCAAGGCGCGTCTCGACGAGGAAGATCGCGAAGCTGACGCCGGTCGCGATCATTGCGCCGATGAAGAGCAGGGCGATGACCGTTCCAAGGTCGATGCCGGTGAGGCCGGCCGCGAACAGCAGCACGACGACCGCGGAGACAAGCACCGCGCCCAGCACCGACAGGGAAATCGCGCGGTTGCAGACGCGGATGCGGCGGTCGAGCATGCGGGCCTCGTCGACCAGCCGGTCATGTTCGGATCCGCGCGCCGCAAGTATGCGCGGTTCGAGCTGGCGCGCGCGGTCGACGATGCGCGCGAGGCGGCCTGCGCACACGTTGAGGAACGCGCCGATACCCGCGAGCAGGAAGACAGGCGCGACCGCAAGCTGGATGTCGGCGGCGACCTGCGTCAGCGTCGGCGCAAGCGCGCTCATCCCAGCACTTTCTTGATGCCGCGCGCAGCCTGACGGATGCGCTGCTCGTTCTCGACCAGTGCCAGACGGACATAGCCTTCGCCATCTTCGCCGAAGCCGATGCCGGGCGCGACCGCAACGCCGGCCTCCTTCATCAGCATCTTCGAGAATTCGAGGCTTCCCATGTCGGCGAACTGTGCGGGGATCGGAGCCCAGGCGAACATCGAGGCGGCTGGCACGGGCACTTCCCATCCGGCGCGACCGAAGCTCTCGACAAGAACGTCGCGGCGCTTGCGATAGAGCTGGCGGTTGGCCTCGACACAGTCCTGCGGGCCGTTAAGGGCGGCGACCGCCGCGGCCTGGATCGGGGTGAAGGCGCCGTAGTCGAGGTACGATTTCACGCGCTTGAGCGCGGCGATCATCTCCGGATTGCCGACCGCGAAACCCATCCGCCAGCCCGCCATCGAATAGGTTTTCGACATCGAAGTGAATTCGACCGCGATGTCCTTGGCGCCCTCCACCTGAAGGATCGAGGGCGTCGGTTCGTCGCCGAAATAGATCTCGGCATAGGCGAGGTCGGAGATGATGGTCAGCCCTGCCTCCCTAGCGAACGCGACCAGTTTCTCGTAGAAAGCGAGATCGGCGACATAGGCGGTCGGGTTCGACGGATAGCCGATCACCAGCACCTTGGGTCGCGGCACGGTGTAGCGCATCGCCAGTTCGAGCTTCTCGAAAAAGAGCGGGCCGGGCGCAGCCGGGATCGAACGGATCGCGGCGCCCGCGATGATGAAGCCGAAATGGTGAATCGGGTAGCTAGGGTTGGGGGTCAGCGCGACGTCGCCCGGCGCGGTGATGGCGAGCGCGAGATTGGCGAAGCCTTCCTTGGAGCCGAGCGTGACGCAGACCTCGGTGTCGGGGTCGATCTCGACACCGAAACGACGCTGGTAATAGCCGGCCTGCGCCTTGCGCAGCCCCTTGATCCCCATCGAGGCGGAGTATCGGTGCGCGGTTGTACTGTCGGCGACTTCCTTCAGTTTCTCGATGACGTGGGCGGGCGGCATGCCGTCGGGATTGCCCATGCCCAGATCGACGATGTCCTCGCCGCGCGCGCGCGCTTCCGCCTTGAGGCGGTTTACCTCGGCGAAGACGTAGGGCGGGAGGCGACGCGTGCGGTAATATTCAGTCATCGCCGCACTGTGCCGTGGGATTGTGCAGTGCGAAAGGGGGATTCTCAGCCCTGGTAGGCGGGAAGCGAAATACCGCGTGCGATGGCCGCACCGCGCAGGCTGAACCCCAGGAGGCCGCCGACGAGCGCCGCAAGGGTGACCGGGGCGCCGAACCACACCAGCAGCACGAACAGCCCCGAGGCGAGCGCGGCGGCGGTGACGTAGAGTTCGGGGCGCATGAGGATCGATGGCTCGCCTGCGAGGACATCGCGGATGATGCCGCCGACGCAGGCGGTCATCACGCCCATCGCGAACGCGGGGACAGGCGCCACGCCGTAGCGCAGCGCCTTGGCCGCGCCATATGTAGCGTAGGCGGCAAGCCCCAGCGCGTCGAACCACAGGAGTGCGCGCTCGGCGAGCCGGGCCTTGCTGAACAGCCAGACCGCGACCGCCGCCGCGACGCACACGAGCAGCGTGGTGTTGTGGTTGACCCAGAACACCGGCGCACCGATCAAGAGGTCGCGCACGGTCCCGCCCCCTACCCCGGTGATCACCGCGAAGAAGATGAAGGTGACCAGGGTCTGCTTCTTTTCGGCAGCGACCAGCGCCCCCGAAACGGCAAAGACGGCAATGCCCAGATAGTCGAGCGCGACGAGCGGGCCGGGTGGGAGCGCGATGTCCGGAGTCATGGGTGCCTCATGCGCCTCTTCGCTTTTCGCCGCAATGGTCGGTATGAGGTGACGCATGACCGAGCGTAACGATCCCGATTTCACCGACATCGCCGCCGCGATGGGCCGCGCGCAGCAGTTGTGGATGGAGGCCTGGGCGGACAGTTTCGCCGACCATGCCAAGTCTCCCGGAATGGGGCTCGCGGACGAGGCCGGAGACGCGGCGCGTCCGACCGGGCCGGGCGCGATGGACTGGATGCAGGCGGGCGCGGAAGCCTGGGCCAAGGGGCTCGACCAATGGCGCCACATGGTCACCGACTATGCCGAGGCGGGACTCAAGCCAGATCGCCGGTTCGCTGGCGAACAGTGGGAAGCGAACCCGGTCTTCTCCGCGCTCAAGCAGCAATATCTCGCCTTCTCCTCGAAAATGGCCGAGACGGTCGACGCGGTCGAAGGGCTCGACGAGGATGCCCGCGAGAAACTTCGCTTCTCGATGCGCGAGTTCCTCGATGCGATGAGCCCGGCCAATTTCCCGCTGACCAACCCGGAAGTGATCCAGCGCGCGGTGGAGACGGGGGGCGACAGCCTGTCGGAAGGCATGGCGCGGATGCTCGGCGACATGGCCAGGGGTCAGATCACGCAGAGCCCCGAGGGCGCGTTCGAGCTGGGCGTCAACCTCGCCACGACGCCGGGCAAGGTGATCTTCGAGACGCCGATGTACCAGCTGATCCATTACGCGCCGACGACCGACAAGGTGCTCGAGACGCCGCTGGTCATCTTCCCGCCGTGGATCAACCGCTTCTACATTCTCGACCTGACGCCCGAAAAGAGCTTCGTGCGCTGGGCGGTCGAACAGGGCGTATCATTGTTCATGGTCAGCTGGAAATCGGCCGACGAGAGCATCGCGGACGTCACTATGGACGATTATGTCGGCGCGCAGGAGGAGGCGATCGACGTGGTGCGCGACCTGCTCGGGGTCGAGACGGTCCACACGATCGGCTACTGCGTCGCGGGCACCGTGCTGGCGATGACGCTCGCCTACCTTGCGGCGAAAGGCGACGCGGACAAGGTGGCGAGCGCGACCTTCTTCACCGCGCAGGTCGATTTTTCCGAGGCCGGCGACCTCAAGCTGTTCCTCGGCGACGAGACGATGACGACCTTGGAGCAGCTGACCGCGGAGACGGGCGTGCTCGACGGGCGCGTGCTGGCGGCGACCTTCAACGCGCTGCGCGGGCGCGACCTCATCTGGAATTACGTCGTCAACAATTACTGGATGGGCAAGGACCCGCGCCCGTTCGACCTGCTCCACTGGAACGGCGACGTTACCAACCTGCCGGGCGAATGGCACCGCGACTATCTGCAGCGGCTCTACCGCGACAATCTGATGGTCGAGCCGGGCGCGATCGAGATCATGGGGAGGCCGATAGATCTCACCTCGATCGAGACGCCGCTCTATATCCAAGCGGGCGAGCAGGACCATATCGCCCCTGCGCCCAGCGTGTGGAAGGTGATGGACCACGCCAGGGGGCCAAAGCGCTTTCTGCTGGCGGGCTCGGGCCATATCGCGGGCGTGGTCAACCCTCCGAGCGCGAACAAGTATCACTTCAGCGTGCTCGAGACCGGCGAGGCGGCGAGCCTCGAGGAATTCCGCGACAAGGCGACCCGCCACGAGGGGAGCTGGTGGCCCGACTGGATCGACTGGATCAAGGGACTGGGCGGCAAGACGGTCGACGCCAAGGGCGCGCGCATTCCCGGTAAAGGCAAGCGCAAGGCGATCGAGGATGCACCGGGGCGCTACGTCAAGACGCGCTAGACGCGCCTAGCAATTCTCGTATTTCCAGTTCCGCTTCTTGCCCTCCGCCAGCCATTCGACGGCTTGAGCGATCCGCTTCGCGCGGGTGGCGTCCTGCTTGGCCTCGTTGATCCAGTCGCAATATTCGCGCCGCGCCCCGGGCGGGAAACCGTCATACCCCGCCCTGGCCGCAGGGGCCGCGTCGAGGGCGGCGGCGAATTCGGGGTGGAGCTTTTCCGGCTTTGGTGTGGACTTCTTGCCGAGCGGCGGGGTCCGCGACAGCGCGAGGGCCGATGCGATGAGGCGGTCGAGCGCGGCATCGTCGGGAAGATCCTCGAGGCTGCCGATCTTGCCGAGCTGACCCATGCCGTCGGCCTCTCCCTTGTCGCCGAGCAGTTCCTTGGCGCGCCAGAAATTGACGGCGCAATGGGCCTTGAAGGCGGCCATGATGAACAGGATCTGCCCATTGGCGATAAACGCCGGGGCACCCCACTTGATCGCTTCTTCGGCCTCGGGAGCGGCATGATGGGCGCGCTCGCGAAGGCGGGTGAGAATGGCTGACGCGAAGGGCGCGGCCTTCGCGATATAGTCGTCGACCCTGGGGTCGCGGGTCAGATGATCCCCCCGCCCAGCAGCAGGCGGACGACCATCACCGCAATCACGAACAGGTTGAGGTTGCGACCCTTGTGTGAGCTTGACAGCTGGCCGAGGCCGGCGCCGATGACGGGCACGATCAGCCAGATCCAGTTGGTCCAGCCGAACAGCGGGATAAGTCCGACGACCGCGAGCACGAGGCCGAGAAGACCGAGCAGGATGGAGACGATGTTGAGCATGGCGACAGTCTGGCGCAGGCCCTACTGTTTTGCAAGGCTAAGACGCTTGGCGTGGGCGTTGCGCACGAGGCCCGCGATGTAGAGCGCCATCGCCGTCCAGATCGCAGCGAAGGCGAACATGCGCACCGGGGTGAAGGCTTCGCCGAACAGGAATACTGCGAGGAAGAACTGGATCGTCGGCGCGATGAACTGGAGGATGCCGACGGTGGAATAAGGCAGACGCCGGGCTCCCGCGGTGAACATCAGGAGCGGGATCGCGGTGACGGCGCCCGAGATGACCAGCAGGAAACCGTGCCACGGGGTCGGTCCGAACAGCGGGTCGCCCATGTCGCGCAGCCACCCCAGCCACAGGATGGTCAGCGGCATCAGCATCAGCGTCTCGAGGAACAGGCCCGCGACCGCGCCGACCGCCACCTTCTTTCGCCAGTAGCCGTAAAAGGCGAAGCTCGCCGCGAGAGTCAGCGTGATCCACAGGTCTGCGAGCGCACCCGCCGCGAGTGCCGCGACACCCAGCGCGGCGATGGCAAGCGCCGACCATTGGAGGCGGCCGAGATGTTCGCCGAGGAGGAAGCGACCGATCATCACGTTGAGCAGCGGATTGAGGTAGTAGCCGAGGCTGGTGGCCAGCACGTGGCCGTCGTTGACCCCGACGATATAGACCGTCCAGTTGATCGAGATGAGGATCGCGGTGCCCAGAAGGGTGGTCATCACCCGCCGGTCCGCGAGCGCGGCGCGTACTTCGCCCCAGCGGTGCCGCGCGGCGATCATCACGGCCAGAGTCGGCACGGCATACAGCACGCGGTGCGCCACCACGTCGAAATTGTCGACCGGCAGCAACGCCTTGAAGTAGATCGGAATGACCCCCCAAAGCCCGAAGGCTGCAAGCGCCAGCATATAGCCGTTTCTCTCGGGGTGGCGTTCCATCGCCCGGCTGCTGCTGTCCCGCATCGGGATTGTCAATCGGCGATATTGAACAGCGTGCGACGGTTTGACGTTGATACCGCATGACCATCGCGCTTAGCATCGGGGGGATGCGGGTGGATTCTCCCTTACTTGCCCTTGTGGCCTGCGGGCTGCTGTCGGCCTGTACGACGGCCGAGCCCGTCGTGCCGCCGGCACCTGCTGCGGTGATGGTCGAGGAAGCCGATCCCGAGGGGTGGGAAAGCATCGTCTCGGCAGCGGACAACGAGCGGCTCGGTCGACTGGAAGAAGCCTGGACGCAGGGTTTCGATGAAACCCTGAAGTTCAAGTCCGCCATCGAGAACGAGGGCGAGTTGCTCGATCCCGACGCCGGACTCGCGCGCGCCGCGCCGACGCCGGGCAGTTATCGCTGCCGCCTGGTCAAGCTCGGCAAGGCCAAGAAGAGCGATCCGGCGTTCATCGCCTACCAGCCCTTCTTCTGCTACATCGACCTCGACGGCGAACGTTTCACCATCGTCAAGCAGACCGGCACGCAGCGCCCCGCCGGGCGACTGTGGGAGGAAAGCGACAGCCGCTTCATCTATCTCGGCAGCCTCTCGCTCGGGAACGAGAACGCGCCCTTGGCCTATGGCGAGGATCCCGAACGCGACATGGCGGGCGTCTTCGAACGCGTCGGGCCGTTTCGCTGGCGGCTGGTGATTCCGTTCCCGCGCAACGGCGGCACGCTCGACGTCTTCGAACTGACCCCGACCGCCGACCAACCCGAATGAGCCTTCACGACGCCGATGAGGTGCGCAGCCACCTCGTGGCGGCGGCGCAGGCGGGCCATGCGCTGACCTATTCCGAATTGCTGGGTCATCTCGGCTACGCCTTTTCGCGGCCCAAGATGCGCGCCTTGTGCAAGACGCTTGCCGACGTCGACGCCGACGCGCGCGGGCGCGGAGAGCCGGAGCTGGCCGTGCTCGTCGTGCGGGCGTCGGACGGATTGCCCGGCCAGGGCTGGTGGATCGGGCTCGACATGGGCGAGTATCGCGGGCCCTGGGAGGGACCCGAGGCAGCGCGCTACATCGCCAGGTGCCAGCAACGCGCCTTCGATCATTGGTCGGTGGCGGCGGACGAGGAAACGGGCTAGGGGGCCAGCCATGGCCCAAAGCGAAGACAAGGTCCGCAGCTTCACCGTCTCGATGGACGATGACGGCATTCGCGTCGACCGCTGGTTCAAGCGGCACCTGCCGGAGATCAGTTTCAACGCCGTGTCGCGCTGGGCGCGGACCGGCCAGCTGCGCGTCGACGGTAGCCGAGTGCAGCCCGGCGACCGGCTCGAGGCAGGACAGGAACTGCGCGTGCCGCCGATGGAAAGCGCGGTAGCACCGACCAAGTCGGTCCGCCCCGAAGAGCAACTCACCGACGAGGAAATCGAAAGCGTGCGCGACATGGTCGTAGCCAAGACGCCCGAGGCCTTCGTGCTCAACAAGCCGCCCGGCCTCGCGACACAGGGCGGGACCAAGACGACGCAGCATCTAGACCGGCTGCTGCCGGGCCTCGTCGAGGGCGCGGAGGGGCGGCCCAAGCTCGTCCACCGGCTCGACAAGGATACCAGCGGGGTGCTGCTCGTCGCGCGTTCGGCCGGCGCGGCGGCGCATTTCTCGAAGGCGTTCTCGGGGCGCACCGCGCGGAAAGTCTACTGGGCGATCGTCGCGGGCGTGCCCGAAGTCGCCGAAGGGATGATCGACCTGCCCCTCGCCAAGCAGCCGGGCACGGGCGGCGAGAAGATGCATGTCGACATGGAAGAGGGATTGCCGGCGCGTACCCGCATCCGCGTGATCGACCGTGCCGGCACGCGCGCGGCCTGGGTCGAATTGCAGCCGCTGACCGGGCGCACCCACCAGCTTCGCGCGCACATGGCGGCGGTCGGGCACCCGATCATCGGCGATGCCAAATATGGCGGGCCCGAGGCCTTCCTGACCGGCGGGATCAGCCGCAAGATGCATCTTCACGCGCGGCGGCTGCGCGTCGATGCGCCGGGCGGCAAGGTGATCGATCGCAAGGCGGACCTGCCGACCCACTTTGCCGAGAGCCTTGCGATGCTGGGCTTCGAAGAGATGGACGGCGACGCGTTGCCGCTGTCGAACCCCGATCCGGCCAAGAGCCCCGAGGCCAAGGCCAAGCGCAAGGCTGCCTACGCCAAGAATTATCGCAAGGCGCGCAAGGGCGAACGGCGCGCTCGCGGCGCGGACAATGCCGGCGGCAAGCCCACGCGTCCGGGCAAGCCCGGCAAGCGGCCGACCAAGCCCGGGCGTGACGGTCCGCGCAAAGGGCGTCGCTAATGCACCCCAACCCCGCATTCGCTTGGCGGGATCGCGACGAGATGATGGGCTTTGTTGGCGAGCAAGCGTTCGCGACCCTCGTCGTCGAGGGTGCAGGGATCGCTTACGCACCGCTTCAGGTGGAGGGCGAGACGATCCGATTTCACCTCGCGCGGCGCAATCCCCTCGTCGAGCGGCTCGAGAGCGCGCATGTCACCGCCAGCGTGATGGGTCCGCACGCCTATCACAGCGCGCAGTGGTACGAGAGCGAGCAGGTGCCGACTTGGCTCTACGCGGTGGTCGAAGTGGCAGGGATCGCGCGCCGGCTGGACGAGGCAGCGCTCGCGCAGCAGGTGCTCGCGCTCTCCGACCGGATGGAGCGCACTTACATGCCCGAAGATCCGTGGACGCATGACAAGATGAAGCCCGGCGCCTTCGAGGCGATGCTCAAGGCGATCGTTGGCTTCGAATTCCCCGCCGAGACGGTGCGCGGCGTGCGCAAGTTCAACCAGCACAAAGACGCCGCGGACATCGCCGCGTCGATCGCCGCGCAGCAATCGGCGGGCCGCGACGATATCGCGACATGGATCGGGGCGCTCGCGCCGTGATCAAGCTCGCCATCTTCGACTGCGACGGCACGCTGGTCGACAGCGGCGCGACCATCCATCGTGCACTCGACACCGCGCTCACGGCGCACGGTCTTACCTGTCCGCCGCCCGAGATCGCCAAGCGGGTGATCGGGCTCAGCCTCGTCGAGGCGATGGAGCAGCTGGTGCCCGAGGGCGACCATCACCTCTTGGCCGAGACCTACAAGGAAGCCTTCTTCGCGATGCGCGGGGCGGGCGAGGTCGAGGAGCCGCTCTACGACGGCATTCTCGACCTGCTCGGCGCGCTCGAGGCGGGCGGCTGGCTGTTGGGCGTGGCGACGGGCAAGAGCGATCGCGGGCTCCGGCACGTGCTCGACTATCACGGGCTCGAGAAGATGTTCGTGACGCTCCATACCGCCGACCGCCACCCGTCCAAGCCCGATCCCTCGATGGCGCTCGCGGCGATGGCCGACGTCGGGGCCGAGCCCGAACACACGGTGCTGATCGGCGATACGGCCTACGACATGGCGATGGCGCGCGGCGCCAACATGGGCGCGATCGGCGCCGGCTGGGGCTATCACGACCATCACGAACTCGAACAGGCCGGTGCCCATCATGTCGCGGATCATGCGCGCGAAGTGATGGACGCGGCGCAACGCTGGATTGCCCGATGAGAGACGAGGACTTGTGGAAGAAGCGCTACGGCGTGATGCAGCTGACGCGGATCGGCGGGCTGATCATCGCACTGGTCGGCCTTTTGGTCGCCAAGGGCGGGGTGGTCACCGACAATGCCTATCCGATGACGGGCGCGTTCCTGGTCGTCGTCGGGATCTTCGATGCCCTGCTCAGCCCGCGCATCCTCAAGCGCATCTTCGACGAACAGGATCGCGGGTTGTGAAGCGGTTCTGGAAGGACGCGAAGGCCGGCAAGGTAGACGGCGGCTGGTCCGTGCTGCTCGACGGGCGCGCAATCAAGACGGTCGAGCGGGCCGACCTCGTGGTGCCGAGCGAGACGCTGGCCGAGGCGGTGGCGCAAGAGTGGAACGCGGTCGAAGAAAGGATCGACCCCAGGGCGATGCCGATGACCGGGATGGCCAATGCCGCGCTCGACCGGATCGCGCCTGCCCGCGAGGAGTTCGCAGCGGGGCTGGCGAAATATGCCGAAAGCGAATTGTGCTGCTACCGCGCCGACGGGCCCGAGAGCCTCGGCGCGATGCAGTCCGAGGCTTGGGACCCGCTGCTCGAATGGGCAGCAGGGCGCTACGGGGTAAGATTCGAGACGACGGCGGGCGTGATGCATGTCGCGCAGCCTGGCGAGACGCTCGACAAGTTGCGCGCAGCTCTCGCGAACGAGGACGCCTTCACGCTCGCGGGCCTGTCGCCGCTGGTGACGATCGGCGGGTCGCTGGTGGCGGCGCTGGCGGTGCGCGAGGGCGCGGTGAGCGCCGAAGAGGCGTGGGACGCGGTCGAAGTCGATGCGCGGCACCAGGCGGAACGCTGGGGCGCGGATGCCGAGGCCGAGGCGCGCGACGAAGGGCGCAAGCGCGACTTCCTCGCCGCGGCACGCTTCCTCGACCTGCTCTAGTTGTTGGGGCGCTCGACCAGGTTCCGGGTGAAATCGGTGAGGTAGGGGCGGCGGTTGCGGCGCATCCGCTCGGCGGTGATGATCGACTGGACCTCGGCGAGACAGTCCTCGACGCTCTCGTTGATCAGCACATAGTCATATTCGCCCCAGTGGCCGATCTCGCCCGCCGCGCGGCGCATGCGGCCCTGGATGACGTCCTCGCTGTCGGTCTGGCGGTCGCGCAGGCGGCGATGCAACTCTTCCATCGAGGGCGGCAGGATGAAGATCGACACGAGGTCGTTGCCGAACGCGCTCCTGAGTTGCTGCGTGCCCTGCCAGTCGATGTCGAACAGGATGTCGCGGCCCGCCTTGAGCGCGTCCTTGATCGGATCCTTGGGGCTGCCGTAGCGATGGTCGAACACGTAGGCCCACTCGGCCAGTTCGCCCTCGTCGACCAGCCGCTCGAACTCGGCGTCGGTGACGAAGTGATAGTCGCGCCCGTCGGCTTCGCCCGGGCGCGGGGGCCGCGTCGTCGCGCTGACCGACATGGTGATGGTCGGGTCGGCGGCCATCAGTCGCCGCGAAATGGTGGTCTTGCCCGCGCCCGATGGCGAGGACAGCACGATCAAGAGGCCGCGGCGGCTGGTTTTCGAAGGCTCCATGACGGGGCCATGCAAACCGGGGGCGTTCCCGTCAAGGCGTTTGGCCCATCGGACGAGCCGTTTGTGCGGCGCAACATTCCTCTTGAAAGGTTTTGCTGCAATTGCTATGTTGCAATGCACAAGAAGAGCTAGGGAGGCATGAATGACTGCCACGGGTGACAAGATCGAAGGCGAGACGAAGATCGAGACGGCGAAGGAGCCGGTCAAGGTCGCGCCGGCCAAGGTCGAAACGCCGGTCGAGGCGAAGGTGGAACCCATCAAGCTGGCCAACCCGGTCAAGAAGGCAGTCAGGAAGGTCAATAAGGCAGCGGCGAAGACCGTTGCCGCGAAACGGAAAAAAGCGGCGCCCAAGGCCAAGAAGCCGGCGGCGGCGCTCGGAAAGGACAAGACGATGGTCAACATGAACATGGAACAGTGGTTCGGTAAGTTCGAAATGCCGACGGCCGACAAGGTCGAGGAATTCGTCGCCGAAGCCGGCAAGAAGGGCGAAGAACTGATCGCCAAGTCGCGCGCGACGACCGAAGAGATGGCCGAGATCGCCAAGGCGAACGTCGAGGCGCTGGTCGAATCGGGCAAGATCGCCGCGGGCGGCCTCAAGGCCTTCGGTGCCGACATCGCCGAAGACGGCCGTGAAGGTTTCGCCAAGGCGTCGGATGCGATCAAGGCGCTCGGCGAGGCGAAGACCCCGGCCGAATTCTTCGAGCTGCAGGGCAAGATGGCCCGCGCGCAGTTCGACGCGATGGTCGCCGAAGGTGCCAAGTACACCGAGCAGATGGTCAAGCTGGCCGGCGAGGCGATGCAGCCCGTGTCGACCCGCGCGAGCCTCAACGCCGAGAAGATCAAGGCGCTGATGGCCTAACGGCCACGCGAGTTTGCCGGACGACCCTCTCCTGGTCCGGCGAGTAGCGAGTAGGCGGCCGCCACCCCGGCAAACGGGGGGCGGCCGTTTCCTTTTTGGGACGACGCCGGAGCAATGCTCCCTTGAAGCGCGTTCGAACCATGCCATATGGCTGACCCGATGACGCAACTGCCGTTCTTCATGGCCGGACCTTCCGATGCCGACGATGCCGATCTCGATACCGGGGTCGTCACACGCACGCGTCCCAAGACCAAGAAGCCGTCGAACTACAAGGTGCTGATGCTCAACGACGACTACACGCCGATGGAATTCGTCGTGCTCGTCCTGCAGCGCTATTTCGGCATGGGCATCGAGGATGCGACCCGCGTCATGCTGCAGGTCCACCAGCAGGGCGTCGCGATCTGCGGCGTGTTCACCTACGAGGTCGCCGAGACCAAGGTCAGCCAGGTCATCGATTTCGCCCGAGAGAACCAGCACCCGCTGCAATGCACGCTGGAAAAGGCGTGAATCGCTTGCCCTGACGCTCGCAGCCGTTAAGGCGGAGCGCCATGGACTCCATCTGGATCAAGGGCGGTACCCGTCTCGAGGGCCGCATTCCGATTTCGGGCGCGAAGAACGCCGCGCTCACGCTCATCCCCTGCGCACTTCTGACCGACGAGGAACTGACGCTCGGCAATTTGCCGCGGCTCGCCGACGTGGACAGTTTCGCGCACCTGATGAACGAGCTGGGCGTCACCACCAAGGTGTCGGGCAAGCGCGGCGCCGATCACAAGCGCGCGATGACGCTCAAGGCCGATCACATCGAATCGACGGTCGCGCCCTACGAACTGGTGCGCAAGATGCGTGCCTCGATCCTCGTGCTCGGCCCGATGCTGGCGCGGATGGGCGAATCGACCGTTTCGCTGCCCGGCGGCTGCGCGATCGGCGACCGCCCGATAGACCTTCACCTGCGCGCGCTCGAGGCAATGGGCGCCGAGATCGAACTGGCCGCGGGCTACGTCAAGGCAAGCGCCCCCAAGGGCCGCTTGCCGGGCGGTGACTACAGCTTTCCCGTCGTCTCGGTCGGCGCGACCGAGAATGCGGTGATGGCGGCGGTGCTCGCGACCGGGCGCACGCAATTGTTCAACGCGGCACGCGAGCCCGAGATCGTCGACTTGTGCAACCTCCTCGTCGCGATGGGCGCGAGAATCGAGGGGATCGGCACCTCGCACCTCGTCATCGACGGGGTCGAGGGGCTGCACGGCGCGGACTACGAGGTCATGCCAGACCGCATCGAGGCGGGCAGCTACGCCTGCGCCGCGGGAATCACCGGCGGGTCGATCGAACTGGTCGGCGCGCGCCCCGGCGACATGCTGGCGATCACCAACGCGCTGGCGGCCGCGGGTCTCGTGACGGAATTCACCGACGACGGGATCAAGGTGTCGGCGACGGGCAAGTTGAAGCCGCTCGCCATCTCGACCGCGCCCTATCCGGGCTTTCCGACCGACATGCAGGCGCAATTCATGTCGATGCTCGCGCTGGCCGAGGGTGAGAGCTACCTCGAGGAGACGATCTTCGAGAACCGCTACATGCACGTCCCCGAGCTGCGCCGCATGGGCGCCAACATCGACACGCGCGGACGCTCGGCGATCGTGCACGGCGTCGAGGGGCTGACCGGCGCGCAGGTGATGGCGACCGACCTTCGTGCCTCGATGAGCCTGGTGCTCGCCGGCCTCGCCGCCGAGGGCGAGACCGAGGTGCTGCGCGTCTATCACCTCGATCGCGGCTACGAGCGGCTCGAGGAGAAGTTGAGCGCGGTCGGCGCGACGATCGAGCGGCGCGGGGGCTAGAGCCCGACCACGTCCAAGGCGTGGAGCGCGGTGCCGACGAGCCCGCCGACCAGCGTCCCGTTGATGCGGATGTACTGAAGGTCGCGCCCGACGGCGGCCTCGAGCCGATCGGTCACGGTCGCCGCGTCCCAGCCGCGCACCGTGTCGCTGACCAGCTTGACGATCGAGCCGCCATAGCTTGAGGCCATGCCGACGACGGCGCGGCGCGCGAAGCGGTTGATCGCCATCTTGAGGCGCGGATCGCTCTCGAGGCTGGTGCCCGCGTTGACGAGGATCTCGCCCAGCTGACCGGCCATCGCGGCGTCGGGGTTGCGCGCGCCCCGGATGACGGCCTCGCGTGCCTGCTGCCACATCGCATCGATCCACAGGGCGACCGAATCATTCTCGATCAGCTGCATCTTCCATTCCTCGACCTTGGCCTGGGTGGAGGGGTCGAGCTGGAGGTCGTTGGCGACGTCGGCGAGCGCGTGCTCGATCTTGATGCGCACGGGATGGGCGGGGTCCTCGTGCATCTCGACGGCGAGCTTGCGCAGCCCTTCGAGGATGGCGTCGGCGAGCTTCTCGTCGAGGCTGGCGACGCGCAGCACCCAGGAGACGCGCTGGCGCACCATTTCGCGGATCATCGATTCGTTGGCGTCGAGCGTGCGCGCCAGCCAGCGGATGGTGGCCTCGAGCAGCGGCAGGTGCCGGTCCTCGTTGATCGCGGAGGCGAGCGCGCGGCCGATCAGCGGGGCGACCGCCATCTCGCGCAGCCGGCGCGAGACCGCGCCCTTGACGATGCCGCCCAGCCGCTCGTCGCCGAGGCTTTCGGCGAGGTCGGCGATCAGGCGGCTCGCCCCCTTGCGGATGCGGCTTTCCTGGCCGGCAGGCGCCTTGAGGAAGCGGCCCGCCGCGCCGGCGAGGTCGAGCCGGTGCATGCGCCGCGCGACCACCGGGGGAATAAGGAAATTCTCGCGAATGAAATTGGCGAGCGCGTCGCCGATCCGATCCTTATTCTTGGGGATGATCGCGGTGTGCGGGATCGGCAGGCCGAGCGGGTGGCGGAACAGAGCGGTGACGGCGAACCAGTCGGCCAGTCCGCCGACCATCGCGGCCTCGGTGAAGGCCTTGAGCCAGCCCAGGACGGGGTAGGCGGGTTCAAACGCGCGCGCGGTGAAGAACAGCGCCGCCATCACCACGAGCAGTCCGGTCGCGACCAGCTTCATCGAAGTCGCGCCCGGCTGGGCGGCGCTGAAGCGGGCAAGCGGCGGGGCGGACGCGATCATCGCGCCCACCCTAGCGGCTTTGCCACGCTTGTCACTCGGCAGGGAGCGGCCTCGGCCCGTCGTCGCGGTCGTCGTGCGGCGCGTGTTCGGGGATGAGCGGGTGCTTGTCGTTGTTGACGAGCCTGCCGAACTTGCGCGCGACCCAATGCTCGACGTCGATCGCGAGGCTGAAATAGGCCGGGACGAGGAGCAGGGTGAGTGCGGTCGAGAAGATGAGGCCGCCGATCACCGTATAGCCCATCGGCACGCGCCAGCTGCCGTCGCCGTGGAGCGAGAGCGCGATCGGGATCATGCCCGCGACCATCGCGACGGTGGTCATCACGATCGGCTGCGCACGCTTGTGGCCCGCTTCGTAGATCGCCTCGTCCTTGTCCATGCCGTCGTTCATCATCTCGAGCGCGAAGTCGACCAGCAGGATCGAGTTCTTGGCGACGATGCCGAGCAGCATCAGGAGGCCGATGAAGACCGGCATCGAGATGGGCTGGCCCGACAGATGCAGCGCGATCGCCGCGCCCAGCGGGGCCAGCAGGAGCGAGCCCATGTTGACGAACGGTGCGAGGAAGCGGCGGTAGAGCAGCACCAGCACCGCGAACACGAGCAGCACGCCCGCGAATACCGCGATGATGAAGTTCTGCACCAGTTCGGCCTGCCATTTCTGGTCGCCGAGATTGAGGCGCTTCACGCCGGTCGGCAGGTTCTTGACCGAATCGAGCGCGTTGATCTTCTCCCACGCCACGCCCTGCACGACGCCCGGCTGGAGGTCGGCACCGACCGCGATACGGCGCAACTGGTCGGTGCGCTGGATGGTGGTCGGGCCCGCGCCGAAACTGACGTCGGCGACCGACTTGAGGGGGACCGAGCCGCCGGTGCGCGTGGGCACGGGCAGGTTCATCAGCGTGTCGAGGTCGCTACGCTGTTCCTCGGCGAGACTGACGCGGATCGGGATCTGGCGGTCCGAGAGCGAGAATTTCGCGCTGTTCTGGTCGATGTCGCCGATCGTGGCGATGCGGATCGTCTGGCTGAGCGCCGCCGTCGTCACGCCGAGGTCGGCGGCAAGGTCGAGGCGCGGGGTGATGACGACTTCGGGGCGAATGTCGTCGCCGACCACGCGCGGGGCGACCAGCTCGGGAATCTTCTCCATGTCGGCGGCGATCTTGTAGGCCGTCTCCTCGAGCAGCTTGGGATCGGACGAGCCGAGATAGAAGGTCAGCGCCTGGCCCGACCCGCCCGGGCCCCCGCCGCCCTGCGACTGGAAATTGACGCGCGCGTCGGCGATCTGCGCCAGCTTGGGCGCGAGCCCGCGCTGGATCTCGGGCGACTTGAGGGTGCGGTCGTCCTTGAAGACGACGTTGATCCAACCCGAGGAAGTATAGACGCGCTGGAAGACCGATTCGACGTTGGGGTCCTGGCTCACCACGTCGGCCGCCTCGGCGGCAACGGCGGCGGTCTGTTCGAGCGTGGCGCCCGGCGGCATCGAGATGCGCACGGTGCCGGTATTCATGTCGAGCTCGGGCTGGAACTGCATCGGCAGCGTCGCGAACAGCACGATCGTGAGACCGAACGTCGCGAACCCCGCCAATACGGCGGCCCAGCGATGGCGCAGCGTCCACACCAGGATCTTCAGATAGTTCTGCATCGCTGGGCCCGAGGCGTGCGGCTGGACGCCCTTGGCGCGCAGGAAATAGGCCGCGATCAGCGGCGAGATCATGCGCGCGACGAGCAGCGACATGATGACCGCGAGGACGACCGTGTAGCCGAAGTGGCGGAAGAACTGGCCCGAGATGCCCGGCATCAGCGCCACGGGCAGGAACACCGCGACGATCGCACTGGTGGTGGCGACCACGGCAAGTCCGATCTCGTCGGCCGCGTCGATCGAGGCCTGATAGGCCGATTTGCCCATGCGCATGTGCCTGACGATATTCTCGATCTCGACGATCGCGTCATCGACTAGGACACCGGCCACCAGCGCCAGCGCCAGCAGCGACAGCGTGTTCAGGTTGATGTCCATCAGGTCCATGAAGAAGAAGGCCGGGATCGCCGAGAGCGGGATCGCGATGGCCGAGATGAGCGTCGCGCGCAGGTCGCGCAGGAACAGGAACACGACGAGCACCGCGAGCAGCGCGCCTTCGATCAGCGCCTGCATCGAGCTTTTATATTGCGAGACCGTGTAGTCGACCGAATTATTGATCTCGACGAAGCGGATGCGCGAATCCTCTTCCTGGATCTTGTTCAGCTCGTCCCATCCGTTTTCGTAGGCGGTCACGTCGCTCGCGCCCTTCGAACGGTTGAACGTGAAGACGACCACTTCCTGGCCGTTCATGCGTGCCAGGCTGGTCTGTTCGGACGCGGCGTCGCGCACCTCGGCAATGTCCTTGAGGCGCACGGTTCGACCGTTGCCGACCGAGACCAGCGTTTCCGCGAGCGCACCCGCGGTCTGGGCGTTGCCGAGCACGCGAACCGTCTGTTCGGACCCGCCGACCTCGGTGCGCCCGCCTGCGGCGTTGATGTTGGTCTGGCGCAGCTGGGCGTTGACCTGCGCCGCGGTGATGCCGTGCGAGCGCAGCGCGTTGGGGTCGAGGATGACGCGAATCTCGCGATCCACACCGCCATAGCGGCTGACTTCCGCCACGCCCTCGCGGCCGAGCATGCGCTGGCTGACTGTATTGTCGACGAACCAGCTCAGTTCCTCGAGCGTCATGTCGGTCGTCTCGGCGGCGACGAAGGACAGGTTCTGGTCGGTAATCGAGACCTGGTTCACGCGCGGTTCGAGGATGCCGTCGGGAAGGTCGCTGCGGACCTGCGAGATGGCGTCGCGCACGTCGTTGACGGCGCGGTCGATTGGGGTTCCGATCTCGAACTGGACGAAGGTGTTGCTCGAGCCTTCGCGCACGCTCGAATTGATCTCGTCGACGCCTTCGATCCCGCGCAGCGCCGCTTCGACGCGCTGGGTGATCTGGTTCTCGATCTCCGACGGGGCCGCGGACGGCTGGACCACCGTGACGTTCGCGGCGGGGAAATCGATGTCGGGATTGTTGGTGATGTCCATCCGGATGAACGCCACCACGCCCGCCAGCAGGAGCCCGACGAACAGGACGATCGGCGGGACCGGGTTGCGGATGCACCAGGCCGAGATGTTACGGAAATTCATCGCTAAAATCAGCCTTCCTTGCGTGCCGCTTGCCGCTTGGGCGAAACCTTTTGCCCGGGGGTGAGGAACGGCCCGGCGGACCGCACGACGACCTCGTTGCCGGTCAGGCCCTCGACGATCGTGACCCCGCGGTCGTCGACCGAGCCGACCTTGACGTCGACCCGGACCACCTCGTTCTTGTCGTTGACCACGTAGACATAGTTGCCGCGTGCGTCGGCCATCACCGCCGCCTGCGGGAGGAGTGGGGCGCTGGTCGTGCCGCTTTCGATGCGCGCTTCGGCGAAGCCGCCGGGGCGGATCGCGCTGTCGTAGGGGATGGCGATGCGGACTTCGCCCTGGCGCGTCGTCGGATCGATGATCGGCGCGACCTGCCAGACGCGACCGACGAACTCGCGGTCCGTGCCCACCGGGTTGACCGTGGCGGGAAGCCCGACGCTGACCGCGGCCATGTCCTGTTGGGACAATTCGGCGCGCACTTCCATTTCGCCCCCGCGGGCCATGCGGAACAGTTGCGGCGTGCCTGCCGAGACGACCTGGCCGACCTCGACGCTGCGGTCGAGGACGAGGCCGCTGGTCGGCGCGCGCACGTCGAGCAGCCCGATGCGGGCGTTGGCGGCGCCGAGCTGGGCCTGGTTGAGACGAACGCGCGCGCGGGCGGCGTCGTAGGCCGCCTGCTTGCGATCGATATCCGCCTTCGAGACGAAGCCGCGTTCGACAAGCGCCTGCGCACGGTCGAGTTCGTTGCGGGCAAGCGCGGCGTCGGCCTCGGCAGCGGCCACGGACGCACGCAGCTGGGCGGCTTCCTGGCTTTGCACGGAGCGTTCGATCTGCGCGAGAAGCTGACCCTGCTTCACCCAGTCGCCTGCATCGACGAGCACGCGAGTGACCCTGCCGCCCTGGCCCGAGACGCCGACCGGCTGGTCGCGCCGCGCGGCGAGCGTGCCCGAGGCGGTAATGGTGCGCGCGATTTCGCTGACGCCCGGCACGATCACGGTGACCACCGTCGCGGGCGCTTCGGTGCGCTCCTCGTCGGCCGCGCCGCCGCGCATCATGAAAAAGGCCGCGGCGAGCACCGCGACGAGGATCGCCGCCCCGATAATGAGGACGCGCCGCCGCTTGCGCCGCTGAATCTCGTTTTGCGTTTCGATGTCCATCACCCCGAAGCCCGTCTCTCGGTTCATGTCGCTATATTCCGGTCTTTAATGGTCGTCGGGAGACACAAGTCCCCCGCACGACATGCTGTTCGCTGTGTTACCTTAATAAGGCAGTTCTCGCAACAGACACGCGCCACGCGCGCGCACATTGCCATGGCTTTTCGACCAACGACCCCGCTTGCCTCGGCAGGCGGGGATGTTGCAAGTGTGAAACGACCTGTCATGATGGCGGCTCAAGATTGCTCGGAAAGGACGTGTCGATGCTCGAACAATATTCCATTCTTGGATGGATCGTGATTGGCCTCCTGGCCGGCGCCATCGCCAAGCTGCTGATGCCGGGCAAGGATCCGGGTGGCTGCGTGGTCACGATCGTGCTCGGCATCGCCGGCGCGCTGCTCGCCGGCTTCCTCGGACACGCGGTCGGCTGGTACGATCAGGGCGAAGGCGCGGGCTTCCTCGCGGCCATCGTCGGCGCCTTCCTGCTGCTGCTCGGCTACCGGGTCGTTTCCAAGAAACGCTGACGCGCCGACGCGCGTTCAGGAACCAGCCATGCCGTCCGGGCAAGCCTCGGGCGAACGATCGGTCATGACCAAGGGAGACGTGCGTATGAAGATGAGGATGCTGCTGACGGCGGGGGCTGCCAGCCTTCTGGTTCCGCTCGGGACGGTGCCCGCTGCCGCGCAGGGCGTGCCTACGGTTAGCCCGAACGCGACGCGGCTCGATATCGCGGTGACGGGCGAAAGCAGCCGCGTGCCCGACCTTGCCATCATCGATGCCGGCGTCGAGACCCGTGCGCCCACCGCGCGCGGCGCGATCGAGGAGAATGCGCGGCGCATGACGCAGGTGCTCGCGGCACTCAAGAAGGCGGGCATCGCCGAGAAGGACGTGCAGACCAGTTCGATCAACCTCAGCCCGCAATACGACTACCGCCGCGACGAGGCGCCGGTACTGACCGGCTATTCGGCCTCGAACCGCGTGTCGGTGAAGTTTCGCGACATCGCCAAGGCGGGCGACATCCTCGACGCGCTGGTCGCGGTCGGCGCCAACCAGATCAACGGCCCCTCGCTAACCATCGACAGGCCGGAGGAGGCGATGGCAGAGGCGCGGCTCGACGCGATCGCCAAGGGACGTCAGCGCGCCGAGCTCTATGCGCGCGCGCTCGGAAAGCGCGTGGTGCGCCTGGCGATGGTAAGCGAAGGTGGCGGCGGGCCGATCATCCGGCCGACCGCAATGCGCTCGATGGCGATGGAAGACGTCGCGGCCGCTCCGCCGACCCCGATCATGCCGGGCGAACAGGAGGTCAGCGTCACGCTGTCGATGAGCTTCGACCTCGAGTAGCGTGGAGCGAAGAGAGAGAGAAAAAGGGCCGCGGGGACAAACCTCGCGGCCCTTTTCTTTGGGGTTACTTGTCCTAGCGGACGGAACCGCGACGGATCAGGTTCACCACACCCAGCAGGATGACTGCGCCAAGCAGCGACCAAAGGATGGTGGTGATGTCGAGCGGGTTGGAGCCGCTGCCGAAAAGCAGGCCGGCGATCACCGCGCCGATGATGCCGACGATGATGTTGAGCATGATGCCCTGCTGGGCATCGGTCTTCATGATGAGGCTTGCGAGCCAGCCAATGACACCGCCAACGACCAGCCAGACGAGAATCGTCGTAATACTCATGCTGTTCCCTCCTGTTACCACCCGGTCTCGTACGCTTTCGCCGGGTTTCCGCACCATCAAACCCCCGGTGCGCGGTCAATGTTCCGGAAACGAAAGGAATTGTCCAGAAAATGCGGTAAACGGAAGTTTGGCGCCGGACGCAAAAAGGCCCCGCCCTTTGGGAAGGGGCGGGGCCGATATTGAGGGGCGAGCCCTAGAGGGGGATCACTCAGTAACGCTGCTGGCGTTCATACTGGTCGCGATAATGCTTCAGTCGCGTCACGCGAAGACCGGGCATGCCCGACCGGTCTACGGCACGCTGCCAGCTGGTGAACTCCTCAAGGCTCAGGGAGTAGCGTTCGCACGCCTCATCGACGGTCAGGAGGCCCCCGGCGACCGCGGCGACCACTTCCGCCTTGCGGCGCACGACCCAGCGGGTCGTCGAAGCAGGCGGCAGCGAATCGAGGGTCAATGGTTCGCCAAGCGGACCAACAACCTGAGCGGGCCGGATTTTCTGATTCTCGAGCATTCTCTTGCCTCAGTTCCTCATCACTATCGACGCACCCCGTTTAACGCCGACCCGTTGAACAAATTCTCACGCGCACTGGTTAACGGCATCCTTATTTTTCCTTTGGCGTCGTTAACCGCGAACCGCCGAACGTGCCCTTGAGGGCGTCGCCGCGATCCTCGCCGGAGAGAAAGCGCGCCACCGCGGCCCCATGGGAATCGGGTGCCACGGTCCGGTCGTTGCGGGCGAGGCCCTCGATCCACTCGACAAGGTCGATCGGTGCGGGTCCTGCAGCCTTCAATTCCTTTTCGTAGCGAGCCAAAAGCGGCGTCCTTCCCTCCTGTTCGACACCCCCTCTATGCGAACAGGGTGAATTTCGAGTAAAGACGCGCCCGAAATGTCCGCAAAATTCGATCTTCCGGTAGCGCCCGAGGAGGCGCGCATCGTCGTCGCCATGTCCGGCGGCGTCGATTCGTCCGTGGTCGCCGTGCTTGCCGCGCAGACCGGCGCCGAGGTGATCGGCGTCACCATGCAGCTTTACGATCATGGCGAAGCGGTGCAGCGGTCGGGCTCGTGCTGCGCGGGGCAGGACATCTACGACGCCAAGACCGTGTGCGACCGGCTCGGCATCGCGCACTACGTCCTCGATTACGAAACGCGATTTCGCGATGGGGTGATCGAACAATTCGCCGACGAATATGCGCGTGGGCGCACGCCGATCCCGTGCACCCAGTGCAACCAGGGCGTGAAGTTCGTCGACCTGATCGGCTTCGCGCGCGACTTGGGCGCGACCTGCCTTGCCACCGGCCACTACGTGCGCCGCGTCGAGCGCGAGGGCCGCGTCGAACTGTGGAAAGGCCGCGATCCGCGCCGCGACCAGAGCTATTTCCTCTACGGGACGACCGCCGAGCAACTCGACTTCCTGCGTTTCCCGCTCGGCGACCTGCCCAAGCCGGAAGTGCGGCGGCTGGCCGAGGAAGCTGGGCTCGAGGTCGCGGCCAAGCCCGATAGCCAGGATATCTGCTTCGTCCCCGACGGCGACTATGCCTCGCTGGTCAAGCGGCTGCGCCCCGAAACCGCCGCACCGGGCGACATCGTCCATGTCGATGGCAGCGTGCTCGGCCGGCACCAGGGGGTCGTCCACTACACGATCGGCCAGCGGCGCGGGCTCGAAGTCGGCGGGCAGGCCGAACCGCTCTACGTCGTCGGTATCGAGCCGGGTGAGCGGATCGTCCGCGTCGGCCCGCGGCGCGCGCTCGCGGTGGCCGCGGCGAGCGTCGAGGACGTCAACTGGCTGGCCGAGGACCAGCGTGAGGTCGAAGCCAAGGTGCGCAGTCTTGCGCAGCCGGTCGCGGCACAGTGGGACGGACGTCGCGTGACCTTCGGTGCGCCCGAATATGGTGTCGCGCCGGGCCAGTCGGCGGTGTTCTACGACGGCGAGCGGCTGCTCGGCGGCGGGACGATCGTGGCCACGCAGGCCGCGGAGATGGCGGCCTAGTCGCCCGGATACATGTCGACGGTTACCGCGCGCTCGGTATCGACCGCCATCTGGTGGAATGCCTCGGCATCCGGATTGCCGTTCATCGATGCGACCATCGCCTTGCGCGCAGTTGCCTCTTCGGCCTTGCAGCGCGTGTCGAGATAGCGCGCGAACGCCTCGCGGCTGCTGGCTACCTGCGTGGCGCGTTCGAGTTCGCCCCGGATGCACTCGGAGAAGCGGTCGTAGGCGGCGGTGGGGTCCTGCGCGGCAAGCGACAGGACGAGCAGGGTCAGGCTGGTCATGACGTCAGGGTAGTAGGAAGCTTCCTTCGATGACGTTAATGCAGCGACCTGCCAGGCGGACACGGTCGCCCGCGCACTCGACGTCGAGATGACCACCACGCGCGGATGCCTGGAGCGCGGTGAAGCGGTCGCGGCCGAGATGGTCGGCCCAGAAGGGGCCGAGCGCGGCATGGGCAGAGCCGGTGACCGGGTCCTCGTCGATCCCGAACCCGCCCGCGAAGACGCGGCTGGCAATGTCGGTCGCCTCGCCCGGCGCCGTCACGATCACGAGATAGGGAAATTTGCGCAGCGCCGCGAAATCGGGATCAATCGCCTCGACCTCGCGCTGGCTGTCGAGCAGCAGGATCGCCGCACCGTCAAACCGTTCGGTGAAATGCAAGGGCCGCGGCGCGATGCCGAGCGCGCGGCACAGGCCCGCACGTTCGACCTCGGCGACGGGATTGGCAGGCAGGTCGAGGACGAGACGCTCGACGTCGCGTTCGACCGAAAGAATGCCGCTATGGGTCCTGAACCGCACCTTTGTCGCACTGCCGATGACCACGTGCCCCGACGCGATGGTCGCGTGGCCGCACATGTTCACTTCGCTCGTCGGCGTGAACCAGCGCAGGTCCCAGTCGGCCTCCTTGCCGTCGGCTTTCTTGAGGAATGCGGTTTCCGAGAGATTGTTTTCGACCGCGATGGCCTGGAGCGTCGCATCGTCGAGCCAGTCGTCGAGGATCATGACCGCGGCCGGATTGCCGGTCAGCGGCTGGCCGTCGACCACGAAGGCGTCGACCTGCGTGAAGGGGATCTTCATTCGGGCGTCAGGTCCTGGCCGGGTTCCTCCAGTCCCTTCGGGTCGGGATGGATAAGAACGTCGACGAGCGGGAATTCCTCGTGGATGCGGGCCTCGATCTCGTCCATCACGTCGTGCGCCTCGGCGACCGTCATCTTCGGGTCGAGCCAGATGTGGAACTGCGCGAAATCGTGCCCGCCCGACGTGCGCGTGCGCAATTCGTGCAGGCCGTGCAGTTCGGGATGCGCCTTGACCATGGCGAGGAAGCGGTCGCGCTTCTCGTCGTCCCACTCGCGGTCCATCAGCTGGTCGATCGCATGGGTCGCGCCGCGCCACGCGCCGAGGAACAGCCAGATGGCGATCGCGAACCCGAACACGGGATCGATCCAGTGGATCCCGAACAGCTGGTCGATGACGAGCGCCACGATTACCGACAGGTTGAGCAGCAGGTCCGACTGGTAGTGGACGTGATCGGTCTGGATCGCGACCGAGTTGGTCCTCGCGATCACGAAGCGCTGGTAGGCGAGCAATCCGAACGTGACCGCGATCGCGACGATCGACACGCCGACGCCCAGTTCGAGGTCGTGGGTCGGCTCGTTCGCGCCGAACCGCCCGAACGCGCGCCACGCGATGCCGAGCGCGGAAAAGCTGATCAGCACGACCTGGAAGAGGGCGGCGAGCGCTTCCGCCTTGCCGTGACCGAAGCGGTGCTCCTCGTCCGCAGGCGTCGCCGCGATGCGAACGCCGAAAAAGGTGACGAGGCTGGCGAGCAGGTCGAGCGCGGTATCGGCGAGGCTGCCGAGCATGGCGACCGAATCGGTGCTCCAGCTCGCCCACACCTTGAGCCCGACGAGGAACAGCGCGACCGAGATGCTCGCGAGCGCGGCGCGGCGGGTCAGCGTGGCACGATCACCGGCAGAGCCGTGGTCATGGCCGTGATGGGCGTGAAAGCCGCTCACGGGTAGAGCAGCCCGTCCTGCCAGTTGCCGTCCGCGTCGCGGACGAAGACCCGGCGATGGTGGAGGCGCGCGTCGCGATCCTCCCAGAATTCCATGTGGGTCGGCACCACGCGGTAGCCGCGCCAGTGATGCGGCCGCGGAACCGGCTTTCCTTCGAATTGCGCATGCGCGGCGCGCACGCGCGCGAGGAAATGGTCGCGATGCTCGAGGTGCTGGCTCTGGAGCGAGGCGTGGGCGCCGACCTGGCTGTCGCGCGAGCGCGAGGCGAAATAGTCGTCGGCCTCGGCCTCGGGAACCTCCTCGACGGGACCCTCGATGCGGACCTGCTTGCGGATCGATTTCCAGTGGAACAGCAGCGCGGCATTGCCGTTGTCGGCGAGCTCGTTGCCCTTCCGGCTGAGGCTGTTGGTGTAGAAGGTGAAGCCGTGCGGTCCGTGGCCCTTGAGCAGGACCATGCGGACGGAGGGGCGCCCGTCGCGGGTCGCAGTGGCCAGCGCCATCGCCTCGGGGTCGTTGGCCTCGCTCTCGTGCGCGGCGACGAACCACCGGTCGAACAGGTCGAAGGGATCCATGGCCCATGGGGTAAAGGGTGAAGACGGGCCGGGGCAAGGGGGATTGTTGCGCGCAAGGATCGAACCCCTCTGGTCATCGGGCGTTGGACAGGGCTAGAGGAGTCTTATGGACCTATATCAGCAGCTGGGACTGAAGCGCGGGGCGAGCGAGGCCGAGATCAAGAAGGCCTACCGCTCGCTTGCCAAGCAGCTTCATCCCGACCGGAACAAGGACAATCCCAAGGCCGCCGAACGCTTCGGCGCGGTCACGCAGGCCTACGACATCCTCTCAGACAAGGACAAACGCGCCCAGTACGACCGCGGCGAGATCGACGAGGAGGGCAATCCGCGCATGCCGTTCGGCGCGGGGGCCGGCGGGTTCGGCGGCTTCGGGCGCGGCGGCACCGGGCAATCCGGCGGGGCGGCGGGGTTCGACCCGTCGGGAATGGAAGATCTCTCGGACCTGTTCGAAGGCCTGTTCGGCGGCACGCGCGGCGCAGGCGGGACGCGCACGGGCGGCTTTTCCGGATTCGGGCAGCGCCGCAGCGCACCGCCCCAGAAAGGCGCCGACGTCGCCTATCGCCTGACCGTTCCGTTCGAGGATGCCGCGACGCTGGAGCCGCAGCGCGTGCAGCTGGCGGGCGGCAAGACGATCGACCTCAAACTTCCTCAAGGCGTCGAGGACGGCACCAAGATTCGGCTTGCCGGTCAGGGCCAGGACGGACCCGGCGGCAAAGGCGATGCGATCGTCACCATCGTGCTCAAGGCCCATAAGTTCTTCCGCCGCGACGGGGCCGACATCCGCCTCGACGTGCCGGTCACGCTCAAGGAAGCGGTGCTCGGCGCCAAGGTGAAGGTGCCCACCGTCGACGGTGCCGTGATGGTGACCGTCCCTAGGAACACGTCGGGCGGCACCGTCCTTCGTCTCAAGGGCAAGGGCTTTTCCAAGAAGGGCGGGGGACGCGGCGACCAGCTAGTCACGCTCGAGATCGTGGTGCCCAAGGGCGACGAGAAGCTCGAGGCGTTCGTCGCCGACTGGGAGGCGCCGGGCGACGTCCGCGCCGATCTGGGGGTCTAGGGACGTTCGTACGTGACCGGTCGTTCCCCCGAAAGCCCCGAGGCCCGGCGCAAGAGGCTCGCGGCGCTCCACGCGCGCTTCGGCAGCGACGCGCTGCGCAAGTTCAACCGGCACACGATCAAGGAAATCCTCAAGCGGGTCGCGATCGGCGTCTATAATGACGGGTTCCTGCACGCCGGGAACCTCGCCTACATCTCGCTGCTCGCGCTGTTCCCCTTCATCATCCTCGCAACTGCGGTCGCCAGCCTGGTGGGTCGCGGCGGCGACGGCGATGCCGCAGTCCTCGCGATCCTCTCGCGTCTGCCGCCCAACGTCGCGGACGTGCTCGCCGAGCCCTTGTTCGACGTCGTCGCGGCGCGCTCGGGCCTGCTGCTCTGGTTCGGCGCGCTGGTCGGGATGTGGACCGCGGCGAGCTTCATCGAGACGATCCGCGACATTCTGAGGCGCGCCTACGGCGTGCGCTATACCGCGCCGTTCTGGGAATATCGCCTCGCCTCGATCGGCATGATCATCGGCGCGGTCATCCTCTTGATGGCCGCCTTCACCGCGACGGTCATGCTCTCGAGCCTCCAGCACTACGTCAACGAGGCGCTGCCCATTTCCGAGGACATCGTCAGCGACCTCGGCCTCTACCGAGTGCTTCCCGCTGTGACCCTGTTCTTCACCATCTACGCGATCATCTTCGCGCTGACGCCGATGCGTTATCGCAAGCGCGGCTGCCGCAAGTGGCCGGGGGCGCTTCTGATCACCCTGTGGTGGCTGGTGACGGTCGAACTACTGCCCGACGCGATCGGACTGTTCGGCGGCTATGCCAAGACCTATGGCAGCCTTGCGGGCGTGATGGTGACGCTCATCTTCTTCTACATCGTGGGATTCGGGGTCGTGATCGGCGCCGAATTGAACGCGGCGCTGGCGGATGCAGGCGATACCGCGCTAAGGGGCGAGCATTACGAAGGACCTTACTCGGAAGAGCTCGAGTTCGAGGATTACGAGTTCGACGAGCAGGTTCATGGCCGCCAGGCGGCGACAGAAGGACAACAGGACTAAGAGGGGCGACCCATGACGGGATTGATGAAGGGCAAGCGCGGGCTGATCATGGGGCTCGCCAACGACAAGTCGCTGGCGTGGGGCATCGCCAAGCAGCTCGCGGACCAGGGCGCCGAGCTCGCCTTCAGCTACATGGGCGAAGCGCTCGAGAAGCGCGTGCGCCCGCTCGCGGACCAGCTCGGCAGCGACTTCCTGATCGAATGCGACGTGTCGGACATGGCCAATCTCGACGCCGCTTTCGACACGCTCAAGCAGCGCTGGGACCGGCTCGACTTCGTCGTCCACGCGATCGGCTTTTCCGACAAGAACGAGCTGCGCGGCGGCTATGTCGACACCAGCCTCGACAATTTCCTGATGACCATGAACATTTCGGCCTACAGCCTCGTCGCGGTGGCCAAGCGCGCGCAGGACATGATGACCGATGGCGGTTCGATCATCACCCTGTCCTATTACGGCGCCGAGAAGGTCATTCCGCACTACAACGTGATGGGCGTCGCCAAGGCCGCGCTCGAAACGAGCGTCCAGTATCTCGCCAGCGACCTCGGCCCGAAGAATATCCGTGTGAACGCGATCTCGGCAGGCCCGATCAAGACGCTCGCCGCCTCGGGCATTGGCGACTTCCGCTACATCATGAAGTGGAACGAGCATAACAGCCCGCTGCGCCGCAACGTGACGATCGAGGATGTCGGCGGGGCCGGCCTGTTCCTGTGCAGCGACCTTTCCGCCGGGATTACCGGCGAGGTCGTCCACGTCGATGCGGGCTACCACGTCATCGGCATGAAGAACCCGGACGCGCCCGACCTGACGGTCGAATAGAACGCACGACAGTTTCGCAGACCGGACACCGCCCAGTCGACGGCGCTGTGGGCTCTGGTACGCAATCGAAGGAGGGATGCACTTTCGTTCTTGCCTTGCGAAATTAATCTGCGATGTCTCCCGTATTCCAACGGTAAGAATGCGTAGATGGCGTTAGACGGAAACCTCGACTGGATCTACGACGCCGCATTTGATGACGAAGCACTGGCGCGCATGGCAAATCGATTGCTTGCAGCGACCGACAGCCAGTTCCTGCTTGCTGGTTGGGTGGATAGCCAGGGAGTCTATCAGCCTCTCGTCTCCGCCAATCATCGCGATGACGTGCTGATGAGCTACTTCGAGGATTTCGCCGACAAGGATCCCTGGTTTGCTGCCGAGATGCCCAAGGCGCCGCTCGAGCGAACGACCCGCTTGAGTGACGAGGTTCCCAACGCGCTATTCGCGCGCAGCGAGCTCTACAACGAATTCCTTCGCCCTAGCGGTCTCGATGTCATGCATGCCGCATCGGTCGGGGCAGCGAATGCTGACGGGATGGGGGCGATGATCTTCCAGCGGTGTCGCGGTCGAGGCGATCGCGATTTTAGCGACGAAGACATGGCGACCATCGCCGGCATGTCGGGAGCGGTGCGCCATGTCCTCAAGGTTCGCGCTCGACTTCGCCGCAGCGAACAGAACGAGGGTGCGTTCTCGCTCGTGTCCTCCCGCGCACGGATCGGCGCCATTCTGCTGGGTGAAAAGGGACGAATCATCCAAGCCAATGCCTTGGCGGAGAACCTTCTCGCTTCGGGAGACATAGTATCTGCTCTGCGTGGCAGGATTGTCGGGGCAGACGCGCTCGGCAGTTGGATGGCAGAGGCAATCAGGCGCGCGACCGACGCGACCGCACCGAGCGCATCTGCAACCATCAGTGACGTGTCCCGGATGGGGGCGGCTTCATTGACGATCATTCCCGTTCGGGGGGTTTCCGAACGGCGAGCCATGCTGATGATTTCGCTGCGTGCCGAATTGATGCCTGGACATGATGTGGCGATGATGCAGGCGTTCGGCCTAACCGCTGGCGAGGCAGCCGTCGTTCGCCTTATCGCAAACGGGGCCTCGGCAGCTGAGGTCGCGGTGAGGCGTGGACGTTCTCTTCAGACGGTGCGCGTCCAAATCCGTAATGCCATGTTCAAGATGCATTGCGCTCGGCAAACAGAGCTTATCGAGTTGGCGCGAAGCCTTGTCCTGTTCGTTGACAGCACCGGAAGCGCGCCGTTCGAGCTTTGATTGACCCTGACCAGCGACTGAAAAGCCGATTCTAGCGCTATTCGGTTGTCAACAACTCAACTGTATTGTACCAACAATACAGTTGAAGGTCGGCCCACGCGTCCTTCGTTTCAACGGAGGGCGTCGTGGCGCGTTTGAAACTGTTGAGCGATCCTGTCGGGAATCTGTCGCTGCGCAGGCAGGCGCTGCTGTGGCTGATCCCGTTGCTTTCGCTCGCCTACGAGACCGACCTGACCGCACTTTTGTGGCTGGGCTCGACCACGGCGATCCTCTTGACCAGCGCGTCGGCGCGCCAGTCGGTTTTCGCGATGATCTATCGCAACTGGTGGACGACGCTGGCGGTCGGCGTGGGGATCGGGCTTCTGTTCGGGGCCCTCATCAATCCCGCCATCGACGGGTTGGCCGAGACGATCACGGGCAGCGAAATCGACCTGTCGCAATTCGCCGATGTCGAGGGCGACAGCGGGGCCTTTATCGAGCTGCTCATCGTGGCGATCCTGTTCGGTGGAGTCGTCGAGGAGGCTTGTTTCCGCGGCTTCTTCATCGGCTGGGGTGTGACCTTGTTCGGGAAGCGCTGGGCGATCCCGATCCTGCTCGTCTCGTCGGCCGTGTTCGGGATGGGGCATCTCTACCAGAGCCCCGCGGGCGCTCTGTCGACGGGGCTGTTCGCGCTGATCGTCGGCGGGCTCTATCTGGCGCTGGGGCGCAAGCTCCTGCCTGTGATCCTGATCCATGCGGTCAGCAACGCCTGGGGCGTGACCGAGATCTATCTGGGCGCGGTCTAGGACGCTTGCGGGACGAAGCAGGATTGCGCAGGATCGCGGCGGAAACGGGTACGCGCCCGACCGCAAACAGGAGTACCGGATCATGCAGGTCACAGGGCGCTGCTTCTGCGAGGACATCGAGTACGAGGCGGAGATCGATCCGGCCCTGGTCGGAGTCTGTCATTGCCGCGATTGTCAGGTGATGAGCGGGTCGGCCTTCCGCATGGTCGGCGCGATCGACCCGTCGACCCTGCGGTTCACGCGCGGCCAACCGACGACCTTCGACAAGACGGCGGATTCGGGCGGCATTCGCCGGATGCTCTTTTGCGGTCGCTGCGGCACGCACCTGTTTGCGCTTCCCGGCAACGACTCGGCGACCCCGTACGCCTCGCTTCGGGTGTCGACTTCGGACCAGTTCGACCGCTTGCCGCCGAAGTGGGAGGTGTATTGCTGTTCGAAGGTCTCGTGGCTGGAGCCGCTGGATGGCGCGGTCCAGTGCGACCGGATGCCGCCGTCTCTTGACGCCTAGCGGCGCTTCTTCCCGATCAGCGTGCCCTTCTCGCCGCCGGTCCACAGTTTGAAGTCGAGGCAGGGCCGCGCCTTCACACATCCCCAACTGGCGCATTGATGCGGCGCAATGGTTTGGTTAGCGTCCCCGCCACAACGAGGAAGGGACTTATATGCGCTCGATCCGACTGGCACTTGCCGCGAGCGCCTTGTGCCTGCCGGCGGCCGGCCTAGCCGTAACGGCGGAACCGACGCAGGCCGACGCCGCGATGGCCACGCTAGCCGACGACATCGTCGCCGAGTGGATAGCGACCGAGCCGTTCTTGCCGCTGTTCGTCGACGTGGGCGAGGGACAGCAAGACCGCTTGCGCGACTATTCGCCGGGCGAGATCGCCCGGCACGACGCCGCGATCGACGCCCTCCTCGACCGGCTCGCGACGATCGACCCTGCCGCGCTGACCAGCGTCGAGCGCCGCCGCGACCATGCGATCGCGAATGAGATGCTCGAGGTCGCGCAGGGTCTGCGCGTCTGCCGCACCGAACTGTGGCTCGTCTCCCAGATGGACGGCTGGGTGCCTTCTGCCCCGACCCTGGCCGACCGGCAGCCGGTCGCGACCGCCGAGGAGCGCGCCGCCGCGCTGCGCCGCTGGACGAGCTTCCCCGCCTTTATCGCCACCCAGATCGCCAACCTGCGCTACGGCCTCGCCACGGGCTATTCGGTCCCGCGCAGCGTCGCCGGGCGCGTGGCGACGATGGTCGAAGGGCTGATCGCCGAGGACCCCGCCGCGTCGCCTTTCGCCGCGATGGCCAGGAATGGCGGCGACGCGGACTTCACCCGCGCGGTTCACGCGATGGTGGCGGACGACATCAACCCCGCGCTGCGCACCTATCGCGACTTCCTGCGCGACGACTACATCCCCCGCGCCCGCGAGAGCCTGTCGCTGCTCGACCTGCCCAACGGACGCGCCTGCTACGACGCGATGCTGCGCGGCTACATCTCGATCGATCGCCCGGGCGAGGAGGTGGCGGCGATCGGCCGGGCCTTCGTCGCCGACAACGTCCGCTCGGTGCTCGAGCTGGGTCGCGAGGCCTACGGCACTACCGACCTCGCCTCGACCATCGCGCGCACCAAGGCCGACCCTGCCGACCGCTACCCGAGCCGCGAAGCCGCTGCGGAAGAGGCGCGCGACCTGATCGAACGCTCGCGCGCCGCCAGCGCGGTGCTCGTCGACCGCCTCCCCGAGCAGGGGCTCGAGGTGCGCGTGCTTACCGAAGCGATGGAGGCGGGCGGCGCCAACTCGAACTACGAGCCGAGCCCCGACACCGCCCGGCCCGCCGTCTACAATCTGGCGGTCGGACCGCTGGCGGAGGCGAGCCGCTCGCAGCACGCCATCACCACCCTCCACGAGGGCTATCCCGGCCATCACCTCCAGATCGGCTACACCGTCGCGCTCGAGCGGAGCGACCTGTCGAAGATCTACGACAATTCGGCCTACACCGAGGGCTGGGCGCGCTACGCCGAGCAGCTGGGCGAGGAAGTCGGACTGCTCGCCAGCCCGCAGGCGCGCATCCTGCGCCGCATCTGGCCGGGCCGCGGGATGGTCGTCGACCCCGGTATCCACCTCGAGCGCTGGTCGCGCCAGCAGGCGATCGACTATCTCAAGGAGAGCGGCCGGTTCGACGACGCCTCGATCGAGAGCATGGTCGACCGCATCGCGATCATCCCGGGGCAGCTGACCGCCTATGATACGGGCGGACAGGAGATCAAGGCGCTGCGCCGCGAGGCGGAGGAGGCGCTCGGCGACCGCTTCGACCTCGCCGCGTTCAACGCGCTGATCCTGCGCAACGGGATCGTGCCCTTGTCGCTGCTCCGCCGCGACGTCGAGGCGTGGATCGCCGCCAGCCGGTAAGGCGCCGGGGTCAGGCGCCCGCGCGCACCGTGCCGATCAACGTGCCCTTCTCGCCGCCGGTCCAGCGGCGGAAGTCGATCCCGGGCCACGCCGACTTCCAGCGCCGCGCGACCAACCGCTCGCCCGGACGATTGGCATCATCGAGCAGCACGGTCGCGCCGTGCGCGAGCAAGGGAAAGAGGCGATCGGCGCCTCCGCGCGTCATCGGGTGGAGGCTCCACGGCGGGCCGTCGATGATGACGAGCTCGATGCCGGGCTCGATTTCGGGCAGGTCGTAGAACAGGCCGGGCCAGTCTTCGGACGGCTTGAGCGCCGCGTGGCGGATGTCAGCTTCCAGTCCATGCGTGGCGAGCCACTCCTTTGTCTTTTCGACGAAATCGGCGTGCTGGTCGAAACTGAGGTGCGGCGGGCACCCCGCTTTCTTGAGCGCGGCGGCGATTACCAGCGAACTCGCCCCGCAGCCGAACTCGACGACGCGCTGCGGCTTCTCGCGCTCGATCGTGTCGCAGATCAGGTGGAGGAGGCCCGTATCCGCCTTCCAGCTGCCGAGATGGGGGAGGGCATCGGCGGGAAGGTCGAGCCGTTCGAGCAGACGCGCCTTTTCGCTCTTCGATCCGCCCCGCAGCGATTTGAGGAGAAAGGGCGCGGTGAATGGGGCGAACAGGGCGACCGTCAGCCGGTCCCGCCAAGTGACATGGGCATTGGCCTCATGGTCCTTGGCAAGGAACCCGGTCTGCTCGCGGCTGGTCATGTCAGCTGGCGAAAGGATCCGAGACGAGGATCGTGTCGTCGCGCTGCGGGCTGGTCGAGACCAGCGCGACCGGGCAGCGGATCAACTCCTCGATGCGCCGCACATACTTGATCGCCTGCGCGGGGAGTTCGGCCCAACTGCGCGCGCCCGCGGTACTGTCGGACCAGCCTTCCATCTCCTCGTAGACCGGCTCGACCGCGGCTTGGTCGGCAGCGTTGGGCGGGAGATAGTCGTAGACAGTGTCGCCGATCCGATAGCCTGTGCAGATCTTCACCGTGTCGAACCCGTCGAGCACGTCGATCTTGGTCAGCGCGATGCCGGTGATGCCACTGACCGCCGCCGACTGGCGCACGAGCACCGCATCGAACCAGCCGCAGCGACGCTGGCGCCCGGTGACGGTGCCGAATTCATGACCCCGCTCGCCAAGGCGCTGGCCGTCGGCATCTTCCAGTTCGGTCGGGAAGGGACCCGAGCCGACCCGCGTCGTATAGGCCTTGACGATGCCGAGCACGAAGCCCGCCGCCCCCGGGCCGGTGCCCGATCCGGCGCCGATCTGGCCCGCGACCGTGTTGGACGAGGTGACGAACGGATAGGTGCCGTGGTCGACGTCGAGCAGCACGCCCTGCGCGCCTTCGAACAGGACGCGGCGGCCCTTGCGGCGCGCCTCGTCGAGGTCGCGCCACACGGGGCGCGCGAAGGGCAGGACGAAGTCGGCGATCTCGGCAAGGTCGTTCTTGAGACGCTCGCGGTCGATCACCTCGTGGCCGAAACCGGCGCGCAGATGATCGTGGTGCGCGCACAGTCGGTCGAGCAGCGGGTCGAGGTCGCCGAGATGGGCAAGGTCGCACACGCGGATCGCGCGGCGGCCGACCTTGTCCTCGTAGGCCGGGCCGATGCCGCGCCGCGTGGTCCCGATCTTGCCCGCGCCCGAGGCGTCCTCGCGCAATGCGTCGAGGTCGCGGTGGATGGGAAGGATCAGTGGGCAGGTTTCGGCGATCCACAATTGCTCGGGGCTCACGGTGACGCCCTGGCCCTGCAATTTCTCGACCTCGGCCTTGAGTGCCCAGGGATCGAGCACCACGCCGTTGCCGATCACCGAGGGGGTGCCGCGCACGATGCCAGAGGGGAGCAGCGAGAGCTTGTAGACATTGTCGCCGATAACGAGCGTGTGGCCGGCATTGTGGCCGCCCTGGAAGCGCACGACCATATCGGCGCGGCTGGCGAGCCAGTCGACGATCTTGCCCTTGCCCTCGTCGCCCCACTGCGCGCCGATCACGGTGACGTTGCCCACGAACGATTCCTTGCTGTGCCTCTGTAGCCCCGCGTCCTATTGCGAGACGGCTCCAGCGTCCAGCGACAAGTCGGCCCATTGCAAGAGCGTTTCTTGATCTATATCAAGAAGCCAGCCCCGTTCGGTCGAGTCGCATCCCCCAAGTCGATCGTCCAACCCGCGGGGCTTCATGGAGAAACGACATGAAAAATCTTGTCTTGGGGGTGGCGCTTTGCGCGCTGATGTCGGCTGCCCCGGCCACTGCGGGCGACCCGACCTGCTACAATTTCGCCGGTGTGACCGGCTGGGCCAATCACGGCCAGCATATCGTCGGCGACTACGTGACCGGCGACGGTAGCGTGGGCTACGAGTGGCCGCCCGAAGGAGTCGGCCAGTCGGTCAGCGCCAATGGCGGCGCGGCGCTTCCGGGCGGACCCGGACCGGGCGCTCACTTCGGTGCTAGCGCCCCGCCCGGTGCGTCCTTTTGCGTCGAGAATGCCAAGTCGGGCGAAGCGCTCTACGGCGACGATTAAGTCAGAAGCGTAGGGGAACGACCTGCCGGACGCCGTCGATGGCGCAAAGCGTCTTGACGACGTCCGGTCCAGGTTCGCTGTCGATCGCAATCAGGGCGACCGCTTCGCCGCCGACCGTGCGTCGGCCCAGGTTGAAGGTCGCGATGTTGATGTCGTTCTCGCCCAGCACCGTGCCCAGCTTGCCGATGAAGCCCGGCGTATCCTGGTTGACGATATAGAGCATCGGCCCAGCCAGTTCGGCCTCGATCCCGACGTCGAAGATGTGGACGAGCCGCGGATTGTCGGCGCCGAACAAGGTGCCCGCCACGCGGCGCTTGCCTTCGGGCGTGGTCGCGGTGACGCGCACCAGCGTGTGATAGTCGCCCTCGTGGCTGTGGCGCACTTCGGAGACGTCAAGCCCGCGTTCGCGCGCGAGCACGGGCGCGTTGACCATGTTGACGCTGTCCGAATAGCTGCCCATCAGCCCCGCGAGCACCGCGCCGGTGATCGGCGCGATGGTGAGGTCGGCGGCATCGCCCTCGACCTCGACCGCGAGCGCCTTGACCCGCTCGCCCAGCACCTGACCGACCAGCTTTCCAAGGCGCTCCGCGAGCCCCATGTAGGGCTTGAGGCGCGGCGCTTCCTCTGCCGAGAGCGAGGGCATGTTGATCGCGTTGGTGACCGCGCCGGTCAGCAGATAGTCGGCCATCTGCTCGGCGACCTGGATCGCGACATTGACCTGCGCTTCCTGCGTCGAGGCGCCGAGGTGCGGGGTCGAGATGAACCCCGGCGTGCCGAATAGCGGGCTGTCGGTGGCGGGCTCGCTTTCGAACACGTCGAGCGCGGCGCCCGCGACCTGCCCGCTGTCGAGCGCGTCCTTGAGCGCCGCCTCGTCGATCAATCCGCCGCGCGCGCAGTTGATGATCCGCACGCCCTTCTTGGTCTTGGCGAGCGCCTCGCGCGAGAGGATGCCGCGCGTCTCGTCGGTCAGCGGCGTGTGAAGCGTGATGAAGTCGGCGCGGCCGAGCAGCGCGTCGAGGTCGACCTTCTCGACCCCCATCTCGACCGCGCGTTCGGGCGTCAGAAACGGGTCGTAGGCGACTACCTTCATCTTCAGGCCGAGCGCGCGGCTGGCGACGATCGAACCGATATTGCCCGCGCCGATTAGGCCGAGCGTCTTGCCGGTCAGCTCGACGCCCATGAACTTCGATTTCTCCCACTTGCCGGCCTGGGTCGAGGCATCGGCCTCGGGCAGCTGGCGGGCGAGCGCGAACATCAGCGCAATGGCGTGCTCTGCGGTCGTGATCGAGTTGCCGAACGGCGTGTTCATGACGACGACGCCGCGCGCTGAAGCGGCCGGGATATCGACATTGTCGACCCCGATGCCGGCGCGGCCGACGACCTTGAGCCGGCTGGCCGCGTCGAGCAGGTCACGCGTGACCTTGGTCGCCGAGCGGATGGCTAGCCCGTCATAGTCGCCGATGATCGCCTTCAGTTCGTCGGGCGAGAGGCCAGGGCGTTCGTCGACCTCGAGGCCGCGTTCGCGAAAGATCGCGGCAGCGCGCGGGTCCATCTTGTCCGAAATCAGGATCTTCACGCGTTCATCTCCTCGTAGGCCGCATCGAGCCACGGCCCCAGCTTCTCGATATCGTCGGTGTCGACCGTCGCGCCGCACCAGATGCGCAGGCCCGGCGGCGCGTCGCGGTAGCCGCCGATGTCGTAGGCGACGTCCTCGGCCTCGAGCCATTTGGTCATTTTCGAAATGGCGTCGCGGTCGGCGCCGTCGATGGTCAGGCAGACGCCCGTGCGCGAGCGGATGGCGGGATCCTCGCACAGGTGATGGAGCCACGAGCGGCCCTGCACCATCGCGTCGACCGCCGCGGCATTGGCCTTCGTGCGCGCGATCATCGCGTCGAGACCGCCGATCCCCTTCGCCCATTCAAGCGCCACGATCGCGTCCTCGACCGCCAGCATCGAAGGGGTGTTGATCGTCTCGCCGCGGAAGATGCCCTCGATGAGCTTGCCGTCCTTGGTCAGGCGGAACAGCTTGGGGAGGGGGCGGTCGGGGGTGAAGGTCTCGAGCCGCTCGACCGCACGGGGGCCGAGGATGAGGACGCCGTGCGCCGCCTCGCCGCCCAGCACCTTCTGCCACGAGAAAGTCGCGATATCGATCCGGTCCCACGGCAGGCGGTGGGCAAACACCGCGCTGGTCGCGTCGGCGAACGACAACCCCTCTCGATCCTCGGCGATCCAGTCGCCGTCGGGCACCCGCACGCCCGATGTCGTGCCGTTCCAGGTGAACAGCACGTCGTGCGACCAATCGACCTGCGAGAGGTCGGGGAGCGTGCCGTAATCGGCTTCCATTACGGTCGGCGAGAGCTTCAATTGCTTGACCGCGTCGGTCACCCAGCCCTTGCCGAAGCTTTCCCAGGCGAGCGCGGTGACCGGGCGCTCGCCCAGCATCGTCCACATCGCCATCTCGAATGCGCCGGTGTCGGAGCCCGGGACGATGCCGATGCGGTGCGTGTCGGGCAGCTCGAGCAGCTCGCGCATCAGCGCGATGCAATGCGCCAGCCGCGCCTTGCCGAGCGCGCCGCGATGCGAACGACCGAGACTGTCGGTAGCCAATTTGTCGAGGGACCAGCCCGGCGGCTTGGCGCAGGGTCCGGAAGAAAAATAGGGGCGCGCTGGGCGCACCGTGGGACGTGTCATTCTCTCAACTCTCCTCGCAGAGAGCACGCGCCGCGTTGGGACGGCGTGGCCCGATGACAGGAATAGGAGTTAAGGCGAACGCGCGAAACGCTTTTTTTGTCCCTGCTTGTCCGTTCGAAGATTCGGCGGAAAGCTGCGGATTCCATTTACTCAGCGTTAAAAGGTTAATTTAGCGCAAGGTTTGAGCTCAACTCGTCGTGTTCGATGAGCCGTTCGTCCTGCAACCCGGAACCCGCGCTTGAATTGCTTAACCATTTGCGCGCAGTTTTACCCTTCATCGCCGCATCGGGTCTCTTTTGTCCCGTTCGGCACGGGGAGCGGGGAAGTCCTCGATACAGTTTTAGGGCGTTCGGCACGACTTTTAGGGAAAGCCGGTCGGACGATTTTGGGAGCGGGGATCGAGATGGGCAACACGCTGGCATTCGCCAAGACACTGGTTCGCGGTCGTGAACTCTACGTTCGCGATGGCGAAACTGTGCGCCGTCTCGGCGTTCCCGCCTGGGCCCAGCTGACGATCTTCGCGCTTTTCCTGGCCCTTGTGGGCTGGTCCTCCTTCGCCACCGCGCGCTTCATCACCGCCCAACAGGCGGTGGTTTCGTATGAGGAGGAGGTCAACCGCCACCAGCTTCTCGAGCAGCGCCAGAAAGCGCTCGCCGCGATGGCAACGACGCTCGCCGACGAGAAGTTCTCGGCCGCGGTCGAACAGCTCGAGGAACTCGGCGTCGACGCGCAGGCGCTCGGCACGGGCGGCCCCTACCAGCCGGTGACCGAAGGCGATGCGACCTTCAAGCAGCTGTTCCAGAGCTGGAAGAAGCTCGACAACCTCTCGGACGGCGCGATCGCCGTCCCGTCGGAAAAGCCGGTCAAGTCGGCGGTCCTCACCTCGGGCTACGGCACCCGCAACGACCCGTTCAAGGGTCGCCGCGCGCGTCATGGCGGCCTCGATCTTGCCGGCCCGATCGGCACGCCGATCTACGCGACTGCCGACGGCGTCGTGCTTCGCGCGGGCTGGAACAGCGGCGGTTACGGCAACCTCGTCGAGATCGACCATGGTCGCGGCATCGTCACCCGCTACGCCCACATGTCGAACATCGCGGTCAAGGCGGGCGACCGCATCGCGCGCGGTACGCAGGTCGGCAAGATGGGCTCGACCGGGCGTTCGACCGGCAGCCACCTTCACTATGAAGTCCGCATCGACGGCAAGGCTGTCAACCCGATCCCCTTCATGAAGTCGACCGACTATCTGGTCGCGATGAAGGAATCGAACGAATCGATGGAAGAACTGGGCCTGGGCGGCGGCGACCGCTAAGCGGCTTGCCCCCGCGAGGGGGGCTTCCTATCTAGCGTTCCCGTGAACGCCATTTTCCTCACCGACAATGCAGCGCGCCGCGTGGCGATGATTGCCGACAAGCAGGGCAAGCCTGCCATCCTGCGCCTTTCGGTCGACGGCGGCGGCTGCGCGGGCTTCACCTACAAGTTCGAACTCGGCGAAGTCGAGGACGGCGACACGCTCGCCACGAGCGAAGGCGCCACCCTGGTGGTCGACCCGGTCAGCCTCGATTTCCTGAAAGGGGCCGCGGTCGATTTCGTCGAGGACCTGTCGGGGGCCTCGTTCCGCGTCACCAATCCCAACGCGGCCAGCGGGTGCGGGTGCGGATCGAGCTTCTCGATCTGATGAAGATCGTCACCTTCAACATCAACGGCATCCGCGCGCGGCTCGAGCGGCTGGTCGAGTATCTTGCGGCGGAAAAGCCCGACATCGTGTGCCTGCAGGAACTGAAGGCGGGCGACGACGCGCTCCCGGCCGATGCGTTCGAGGAAGCGGGCTATGCCGGCGTCTGGCACGGCCAGAAGGGTTTCAACGGCGTCGCGATCCTGGCCAAAGGGACGAAGCCCGAATTGCGCCGCAAGGGCCTTCCCGGCGATCCCGACCCCGATCAGTCGCGTTACATCGAAGCCGAAGTGGACGGCCTCGTCGTCGCGTCGATCTACCTGCCCAACGGCAACCCGATCGGAACCGCGAAGTTCGCCTACAAGCTGGAATGGATGGAAAAGCTGCGGCTGCATGCGGCCGACCTCCTGGCCGCGGAGCGTCCGACGGTGCTGGCGGGCGACTACAACGTCATCCCCGAGGACCGCGACACCTGGTCGCGCTCGGCGATGAAGGACGATGCGCTGTTTCAGCCCGAGAGCCAGCAGGCGTTCCGGCGGCTGGTCGCGCAGGGCTGGACCGATGCGCTGCGGCTGTTCCACCCGGACGAGAAGCGCCTCTACACGTTCTGGGACTATCAACGCGGCGCCTGGCAGCGCGATGCGGGCTTTCGCATCGACCACCTGTTGTGCAGCCCGCAGGTCGCCGACCGTCTGACAGGGGCGAACGTCGACAAGTGGGCGCGCGGCGAGGAGAAGGCCTCCGATCATGCGCCGACCTGGATCGGCCTCGCGGACTAGCCGCTACAGCGCCTTTTCGTAGACCCGGTAGGTGTGGTTGGTCTCGGCGCCCGGTAGCTGGGCGATCGACATCATGCCCTGGTTGTCCTCGAGCACCCAGCCGAACTCGCCGAAGTTGATCCCATATTTGTCGACGCACACGCGGCGCGTGAACTCGATCATCATGAAGGCGAGCTGGCTGGCGACGCGGCCGCCCTGCAACTCCTTGACCACGCCCATCAGCGGCACGCGCACGCGCTTGGTCTTCGGATCGCGCAGGCGCCACAGCAGCTTGGCCCAGCCGAACGGGAAAAGCCGCCCGTCGAGATCGGCGATCATCTCGTTGACGTCGGGGATGGTCAGCATGAAGGCGACCGGCCTGCCGTCGAGCTCGGCGATCTTGACGAGGTCCTCGACGATGATCGGCTTCAATTTCTTCGCCCCGAACGCGATTTCGGCGTCGGTCAGCGGGATGAACCCCCAATTGTCCGACCAGGCGTCGTTGAGGATGTTGAGGATGATCGCCGCTTCCTTGTCGAAGTTCGACTTGTCGACGTCACGGATGACGATGCGGTCGGATTTCTCGCCGGCCTTGATCAGCCGCTCGATGACCGGGATCATGTCGATACGGATGTCGAGCGAGAAGGTGTGGAGGTCCTTGGCCTTGGCGTAGCCTGCGCCCTCGATCCAGCCGCGATATTCGGGACGGTGGTGTCCCATCATGACCATCGGGCTCTCCTCGAACCCCTCGATGAGCAGGCCGGGCTCGTCCCAGATCGAGATGCTGATCGGGCCGAGCGCGCGCGTCATGCCCTGGTCGCGCAGCCACTCCTCCGCCTTCGCGATCAGCGCCGCGGCGGCTTCGGGTTCGGTCGCCTCGAACATGCCCCACTGGCCGGTGCCGGGCTGCATGTGCTGCTGCACGAGATCGTCGACCTGCGCGGTCACGCGCCCGACCACCCTGTCGCCGCGTAGCGCCAGCCATGCCTCCAGCCGTCCATGTTCGAACCAGGGATTGACCTTGGGGTCGAGCAGCCCGTGGACCTCGCTCTTGAGGGGCGGGATCCAGTGGGGATCGTCACGATACACTTCCCAGGCGAAGTCCACGAAGGCCTTGCGGTCGCCGCGCGTTTCGACGCGTTTGAGGGTCAAGGGTGCATTCATGCTCCCTGCGCTAGACGAGCGCGTGTCCCTTGTCATCACGCCTCGGCGTGACCATCTGGCAATTTGCGGCGGATCAAGGCGGTTCGCCATCTTCACGCCCAATTTGCCTTGCAGGGGGCGCGGGAAGACAAGGCATTGATATGACGACCGATACGCTACCCTTCACGGCCTCCGAAGCCGGCGCGCCGAGTCTGCGCCGCGCCGCTGCGCGCGGTGACGACAAGGCGATGCTCAAGGCCGCCGCGCAGATGACGCGCGACCTCAATCGCCCCGATGCGCGCATCTACTGGGCCGACCTGATCGGTTCTGCCGTGCTCGGCTACGGCGCGCTGGCGCTGTGCATCGCCGACCGCGGCGGGATCGCGTCCTATTTTGCAGGGGTGGTCGCGGTGCTCGCTCTGTACCGCGCCGGCAGCTTCATCCACGAGATCGCGCACATCAAGAAAGGCGACCTGCCGTGGTTCCGCTTCGTGTGGAACCTCATCGTCGGCGTCCCGCTGCTCGCCCCCTCCTTCATGTACGAGGGCGTGCACAACCAGCATCACGCCAAGACCAAGTACGGCACGATCGACGATCCGGAATATCTCCCGCTCGCCTCGATGAAGCCGTGGAGCCTGCCGCTCTTCCTGATCTTCGCCGCGCTCGCGCCGGTGCTGCTGCTCGGCCGCTTCGCGATCCTCGCGCCGCTCTCGGCGATCTGGCCCGCGCTGCGCCGCCAGGTCGTGGGTCGCTATTCGGGGCTTCAGATCAATCCTCAGTTCGTGCGCGAACCCGCTCAGGGCAGCGACGCGCGCAATTGGCGCTGGCAGGAGGTCGCCGCGAGCGCCTGGGCGGTCTCGCTGATCGCACTGATGGCGACCGGCATCCTCCCGATCCGTGAATTCCTGATCGTGCTCGGCGTGATGAGCGGCGTGATGTTCCTCAACCAGGTGCGCACCCTCGTTGCCCACCTGTGGGAGAATGAGAGCCTCGAGCCGATGAGCGTGACCGACCAGTATCTCGACAGCGTCAACGTGCCCCCGCCGGGCACGCTGCCCGCGTTGTGGGCGCCGGTGGGCCTGCGCTACCATGCGCTGCATCACCTGCTTCCCGGCGTGCCCTATCACAATCTGGGCGAGGCCCACCGCCGCCTGACCGCCGAGCTGGAAGCCGAGAGCGCCTATCACGCCTCGCACCACCGCGCGCTGCTGCCGCTGGTCGGCCGGATCGCGCGCTCGACGATGAAGCGCCGCGCGGCCTGATCTACTCTTCGGAGCGGATCAGGACCGTCTCGCCGATCACGAAGAACAAGAGGAACGGGCCCCACGCCGCGACGATCGGCGGGTAGACCCCGGCATTGCCCATCGCGAGCGCGAAATTGTCCGCGACGAAATAGGCAAACCCCAGCGCCATGCCGATGACGGCGCGCAGCAGCACCTGCCCGGACCGGGCCAGCCCGAAGGCCGCTACCGCCGCCAGCAACGGCATCAGCAGGGTCGACAGGGGCGCGACGATCTTGTGCCACCAGCCCGCGCGCGCGGCCTCGCTAGGGCGCCCCGCGGCGTCCAGCCCGGCAATGTCCTCGCGCAGTTCGAGGATGTCGCGCGCGGTCGGGTCGACCTTGGCGAGGAGGAAGCGCGACGGCTCCACCCCGGACAGGCCGGTGCCGCGCGCACCCTCGGTGACGAGGTTCATGCCGCTGTCATAGGTCCGCAGCCCCGTGAACGCCCAGTCGCCGTCCGCGCGAGGAACCGCGCGCTCGATCTCGGTAATGGTCGTCAGGCTGCCGCCCTCGCGGCGGTAATAGGTCAGCCCCTCGAGGTGGAAGTCGAGCCCGCGCCCTGCCGCGTGGTCGGCGTGGACGAGGTCGTCGCCGACCGCCAGCCAGACGTTCGAGACCACCCCCGTTTCCGGCGGGACGGGACGATATTCGTTGTCGGTCCACGCGTTCACCGCGCGCGCCGAATTGACCACGACCGTCTCGTTGAACACGAACAGGACCGCGGCGACGCCGAGGCTGGCAATGATCAGGGGGGCGAGAATCTGGTGGGCGGACAGGCCCGCCGCCTTCATCGAGATGACCTCGCTATGCTGGTTAAGCGCGGTGAAGGCGATCAGCGTGCCGAGCAGCACCGAGAATGGCAGGAAGCGCGACATCAGCAGTGGCAGGCGCAGCTGGACGTAGCGCCACAGCTCGGCCTCGCCATTGCCCTCGACCGCGAGGATCTTGCCGCTCTCGCCAAGGAGGTCGAGCATCATCAGCACCAGCACCAGCGCGACCAGGACGGCGAGGCTGCGCGTGACGAACAGGCGCGCCATGTAGAGCGCGAGCCGCCGCGAGGGGAGGAAGTCGGTGTTGATCATTCGCCCGCCGCCGCTGCCTTGCGCGCCGCCAGCGCCCGCGCGCGCGGATCGGGAACGATCTTCTTCACCGCCTTCGACAGCTTGGCGAAGAAGGCCTCGAGCGCGCCGATCGGCTGGCCGCCGGGGCGGTGCGCGATGACGTGGTACATCCAGAAGATCAGCGCGACGAAGAACAGGAAGGGCAGCCACAGGGCGACTTCGGGGTTGAGACGCCCCTGGGCGCCGGCGCCTTCCGCATACTGGTTGATCTTGTGGTAGGTCACCACCATCACGATCGCCACGAAGATGCCGAGCGAGGACGAAGAGCGCTTGGGCGGCACTGCCAGCGCCACCGCCAGCAGCGGCAGCATCAGCATCATCACCACCTCGACCAGGCGGAACCCGACATTGGCGCGCGCGGCGCGCTGGATGTCGGCGTCGGTGTTGGGCCTCATGTAGGCGAGCTTGAACACCTCGGGCAGCGTCAGTTCGCGAATCTCGTTGCCGCGTCCGCGGAAGGCATCGATCGCGGGCAGGCTGATCGGCAGGTCGTAGGCGTCGAACGAGAGGGTACGCGGGGTCGGGAAGTCGGTGCTGTCCTGGATCAGTCGACCGTCGCGCAGGCGGAAGATGATCGTGTCGGGATCGTCGGTTGCGAGAAACTGGCCCGCGCTCGCGGTGGCCGCGATCTTCTCGCCCTCGCCGTCGTCGAGCGCGACGAAGATGCCCTTGAGGCGCGTGCCCTCGGCTTCGCTCTCCTCGATCCGCAGCGTCATCTTGTCGCCCATCTTGTTGAACTCGCCGACCTTGATCGAGGCACCGAGCGCGCCCGAGCGAAGATCGAAGCGCAGGCCCTCGTAATTGTAGCGGGCATAGGGCTCGACATAGGAGACGATGAGGAGGTTCAGCAGCAGCAGCCCGAATGCGTACATGTAGGGGATCCGCAGCATGCGGGTATAGCCCACCCCGATGCCGCGAAGGCTGTCGAGCTCGCTCGAGAGCGCGAGCTTGCGAAAGGCGAGGAGGATGCCGAGCAACAGCCCGATCGGGATGCCGAGCGAGAAATAGTTGGGCAGCATGTTGGCCAGCATCCGCCACACCACGCTGACCGGCCCACCTGCCGAAACGACGAAATCGAACAGGCGGAGCATCTTGTCGAGGACGAGCAGCATCGCTGCCAGCACGAGCGTGCCGATCAGCGGGACCATGATGGTCCGTGCGAGATAGCGGTCGATCAGCCCGAGCTGCACCTTTTGGTCGTCCTGCCACCATGATTTGGCCGCATTGCGGCACGAAACAGCAGCGCCATAAGGCACAGCTGCCTTCACCGTAAACCCTAGACCCGCGAACGAGTGCCAACGACCCCATGACGACGCCCCGCATCGCCCTCCTCTCCAACCCCTGTTCGACCGGCAACCGCGCCTCGCTGCCGCGGATCCGCGACTATTGCGCGGGCCAGGCGGACATCTTCCATTACGAGGTGGACGAGGCGGAGCAGATTGGCGAGGCGGTGCGCACCATCGCGCAGGTCAAGCCCGCCATGCTGGTGATCAACGGCGGCGACGGGACGGTGCAGGCGGTGCTGACCGAACTGCACAATGTCGACCATTTCGACGGAGCGACCCCGCCGGTCGCGGTCCTGCCGAGCGGCAAGACCAACCTCATCGCGCTCGACCTTGGCGCGCAGGGCGACCCGATCGCCATGCTCCAGAAGTTGCAGGCCGTGGTCCGCGGCGGGATCGAACCGCACATCGTCGCGCGCGAACTGATCGCGCTGCGCCAGGGGCAGGACGACCAGAACCCGGTGATCGGCATGTTCCTGGGCGGTGCGGGCCTTGCCGACGTGATGCTCTACTGCCGCAACCGTATCTATCCGCTCGGCCTGCCCAACGGCGTCAGCCACTTCCTCACCGCGATCGCGGTAGTGATGCAGCAGCTGTTCGGCCTCAAGGGCAAGTCGCTGCCGCCCGAGCCGCGCGAGATGACCCTTTCGCTCGGCCAGCGCGCGCCGATGCTCGGCCGCTTCTCGCTGCTCATGGTGACCACGCTCGACAAGCTCCTGCTCAACCAGGAGATGGCGAGCGAGGGGCAGGGCGGGCTCAAGCTGATCGTCGTCGAACAGCGTCGCTGGGCGCTCCTTAGGGCGATGGGCGCAAGCATCATGGGCAAGCTCGGCCGCAGCAAGGTCGAGGGCGTCCACATCGAGCAGACCGATGCGGTGTCGATCGAGGGCGATGACAGCCAGGTGATCCTCGACGGCGAGATGTTCTCGGCGAAGATCGGGCGTCCGATCCTCCTCCAGCCCGCCCGTCCGCTCTCGTTCGTCCGCCTCGCGGCCTGACGTGACCCAGCCCCTTCGCGCCCTCATCGCGGCCGAGCTCGCCGAGCCGGTCGATCCGCGTGTCGCCGCCATGGCCGCGGCCATCGCCGCCGAACATGGCGAGGCGTCTCGCGCGGTGCTGTTCTACGGCAGCTGCCTGCGCCAGAACGAGCTCGAAGGGCTGATGCTCGATTTCTACCTGATCGTGGACAGTTACGAGAAAGCCTACGAGAAGGGCTGGCTGGCCAAGGCCAACGCGCTCATCCCGCCCAATGTCTTCCACTTCCAGCATGACGGGCTGGTGGCGAAGTATGCGGTGCTCGACGAGGCCGATTTCGCCCGCGAGAATTCGACCGATGCGCGCAGCGTCTCGGTCTGGGCCCGCTTCGCACAGCCGGTGCGGCTGGTGTGGAGCGCCGACGAGAAAGCGCGCGAGGGAGTCATCAACGCGGTCACGCAGGCGCCCGTCACGCTCTTCTCGCTGACGCTGCCGGTGATGGCCGATCCCGATCCCGATCCGGTCGCGGTGTGGAACCGGGGCTTCCAACTGACCTACGGCGCCGAACTGCGCGCCGAGCGCAAGGGCCGCGGCGGGTCGATCATCGATAGCGACCCCGAGCGCTACGCCGCGGTTGGCGCTGCGGCGCTCGACGCCGCGCGTGCGGCGGCCTCGGGACGCAGCGCGGCAGCGGCAGGACGTAAATGGAAGCGGCTCCAGGCCAAGGGAAAGTGGCTTTCGGTGGCGCGGCTAGCCAAGGCCAGTGCGACCTTCAACGGCGGGGCGGAATATATCGTTTGGAAGATCAACCGCCACGCCGGCACGCAGATCGAACTCAGCGAGTTCCAGAAACGGCACCCGCTCTACGCAGCGATCACCCTGCTGCCGCGGCTCCTTCGCTCGGGTGCTGTGCGCTGAACCCGGCGCGTAGCGCGGAAGCGACCGCGCTCGACAATCCGCCGACGGTGAAGGGCTTGCGGAGGATTTCGTAGCCGGTCAGTTCGTCGCTTTCGCCTTCGCCGACATAGCCGGTGACGAACAGCACGGCGACGTCGTCCTGCAGCAACTTCAGTTCGCGGACCAGTTCGGGACCCGTCATCTCGGGCATGATGACGTCGGTGATGACGAGGTCGAACGCGCCCGGCTCGAACAGTTCGAGCGCTTCGCGCCCGCTGCCGCAGCTGCGCGGGTCGTAGCCGAGATCCTCTAGCGCGCCTACGGTCGCGGTGCGCACGCGCGGGTCGTCCTCGACGAGGAGGATGCGCGCGTTGGCGCACACGATGTCGTCATCCTCGCGCATCTGCGCGGCGGCGGCCGGATGGACTTTCACCTTGTCCTGCTCCTGCGTGCTCCTGGGCAGGTAAAGCGACACGGTCGTGCCCCGGTCGACCTCGGACACGATCCCGACCTCGCCGCCCGATTGGTGGACGAAGCCGAAGATCTGGCTGAGCCCGAGGCCGGTGCCCTTGCCCACTTCCTTGGTCGTGAAGAACGGCTCGAACGCGCGCTCGCGCACTTCGTCGGTCATGCCGCACCCCGTGTCGGTGACCGAGATCCTGAGATAGTCGCCCGCGGCGATGTCGCCGACCTCGCCCGACTTCATCGTGACGTTGTCGCTCTCGATGGTGAGCTGGCCGACGCCGCTCATCGCGTCGCGCGCGTTGACCGCGAGGTTGAGCAATGCGTTCTCGAACTGGTGAGCGTCGACGAAGACCGGCCAGGCGTCCTTGTCGAGCCGGATGTCGACGCTGACCCGTTCGCCGAGCGTGCGGTCGAGCAGGTCCTTCATCGATTCGATGACCGAGGCCGACTTGATCTTCTCTGGCATCAGCGGTTCGGAGCGCGCGAAGGAGAGGAGGCGGCGCGTCAGCGCGGCGGCGCGCGTGGCGCCTTCCATGGCGTTGGTGAGATGGGTCAGGAGTTCGCGGCGCGGTCCGTCGATGCGGCGGCGCGCGAGGTCGAGCCCGCCGACGACGACCGCGAGCATGTTGTTGAAGTCGTGCGCGATGCCGCCCGTCAGCTGGCCGACCGCTTCCATCTTCTGGACCTGGCGCAGCTGCGCTTCGGCGGCCTGGCGTTCTTCCGCCTCGGCCATCAACGCCTCGTTGGCGGCGAGCAGTTCGGCGGTGCGCTCCGCGACCGCGGCCTCTAGCGCGTCGGCGCGTTCGGCTTCGCTCTCGGCTTCCTGCTTGGAAGCGAGATACTGGCGCAGCGTCTGGATCGAGAGGCCACCGAGCGCGATCGCCATTGCGGCGACGATCACCCCGAGCCAGCTCAAGTAGTCGGTCAGCCGGTCCGCTTCGGCCGAGAAGAGCTGGGCCGTCTCGATCGAGTCGGTCAGCTTGGTGCGTTCCGCGTCGGCGATTTCCTTGAGCTTTGCGGAGAGGGCAGGGCCGGTCGGCGAAAGGCCGGCCTGGTAGAAGAGCGCCATGCCGCCCGATCCGCGCTTGGCGGCGGCCGCGCGTGCGGCGGTAGCCAGTTCCTCGCCGCGCAGGTCGAAAAGGCCGCGCAGTTCGGCCACGCGCTTGCGCTGCTGCGGATCGCGCGCCACGAGCCGCCCGAGCTGGTTGAGCTGGACGCGGGCGAGGCGCCATTCGTTGTAATAGATGTTGCCGCTGGTCTCGACCGCCTCGTCGAGCACGAAGCGCCCGAGCGCGGCTTCCGAATTGGCGAGGCTGGCATCGAGCGTGCGCGTCAGCAGCGAGACGTCGTAGGCGTGGCGTTCCTGCACCTGCGCGCGCTCGCGCTCCTCGTTGCTCGCCGAAACGAGATAGACCATGCCGAGAAGGACGAGCGTGAGGAGCAGCGCGACGGCCGCCGCTGCGCCGCGTCGCAAGTCGATGCCCCTGACTTCCCCGCCCATCATGACGCCATCCTAGCGAGAAGCCCCCGACGGGAAAAGAGTCAATCGATGCAGCCGGTTGCGCGTCCCGCGCGCTCGAACATGCCAAGGATTTCCTGCACTTGCGCACTCGAATGCTCGGCGCACAGCGAGCAGCGCAGCAGGGTCATTCCGGCCGGCGTCGCAGGCGGGCGGGCGAGGTTGACGTAAAGGCCTTCCTTGAGGAGTGCCTCCCACATCATCGCGCCCTTTTCGAGGTCGGGCATGATCACCGAGATGATCGCCGACTGCGGCTCCTTGGTGCCGAGCTCGAAGCCGAGGTCGGTGAGGCCCTTGTGGAGCGTGCGGCTGTTTTCCCACAAGTGCGCGCGCTTGTCCTTGGCGTGCATGATCTTGCGGACCGACGTCGCGGCCGTCGCGACCACGCTGGGCGGCAGCGAGGCGGTGAACACGTAGCCGCGCGAGACGAGGCGCAGGATTTCGAACTTGGGATGGTTGGAGACGCAATAGCCGCCGACCGTGCCGACCGATTTCGAGAAGGTGCCGATGATGAAGTCGACATCGTCGATCACGCCCTGCGCTTCGCACACGCCGCGGCCATGTTCGCCGATGAAGCCCATCGAGTGCGCTTCGTCGACCAGCACCATCGCGCCGTATTTCTTGGCGAGAGGCACCATCTTGTCGAGCGGCGCGACGTCGCCGAGCATCGAATAGACGCCCTCGAGGATGACCAGCTTGCCGGCGTCCTCGGGGAGGCGCTTCAGGCGCTTCTCGAGCGCTTCAACATCGTTGTGGCGGAACGGAACGACATTGGCGTTGCCCATCGCGCACCCGTCATAGATCGACGCGTGGCTGTCCATGTCGAGGATGATGTAGTCGTCCTTGCCCGCGATCGTCGAGATGATCCCGGTATTGGCGAGATAGCCGGTCGAGAAGACCATCGCGCCCTTCATGTCGAAGAACTCCTTGAGCGCTTCCTCGACATCCTTGTGGCCGGCATAGGTGCCGTTGAGGACGCGGCTGCCCGTCGTGCCCGAACCGAATTCCTCGAGCGCCTTCTTGCCCGCCGCGATCACGTCGGGGTCGAAGGTCATGCCCATGTAGTTGTAGGTGCCGAGCAGGATTGTCTCGCGCCCGTTGCAGATCGCGACGGTCGGCGAGATCACCTTCTCCATGACGAGGCTGAACGGGTCGGTGACCCCGGTCGCGAGCAGGTTGTCGCGGACCGCGATCAGTTCGTCGAACTTGTCGAAAAGGTCGCCGGACCCGTTCATTCGGCGAGGTCCTTCACGGCGTCGACCAGCTGCCCGACCTTCTCGATCTCGGCCTGCTGGTTCATGGTGATGAGGATATCGAACTCGTCCTCGACCTCGGCGACGAAGTCTAGCACGGTGAGGCTGTCCCATTCGAGGTCCTGCGCGAAGCGGGTGTCCTCGGACACATCGACGCCCTTCTTGTTGAACTGGTCGATCAGGTTGAAGATGCGTGCTTTCACGTCGTCGCGGTCAGTCATGGGCCCTCGCCTTAAAGTCAGGGATGCGGATAAGCAACGAAGTGCGGCGCAAAAAGGGCGGGCTTGGGGTCAAATCCAGCCTTTCTCGCGGTACCAGTCGGCGGTCGCGCGCAGCCCCTGCTCGGTCGGGATGGCGGGCGACCAGAATGCGGGGCGACGTTCACGGGTGACCACCCAGTCGGGATGGCAGAAATAGGCCGCCCGGTCGGGGGTGAGCTTGGCCTTCCTGCCGCGCACGAAGCGGTCGGCGAAGGCGGCGGCGCGCAGCACCCCGCCCGGCATCGACAGAGTGATCGCGTCGCGCCCGACTGCGCGGCCGAGCGCCTCGGCGAACTCGACATGGCTCCAGCCGTTTTCGCGCGCATCGTCGGGCTCGTAGGTCGCGCCGGCCTGTCCACCGCCCTCGGCGAGGCGCAACAGCAGGTCGGAGAGGTCGTCGGCGTGGATCAGCGACAAGCGCCCCTTGGGCGGGAGCATGACGACCCCGCGCCGCGCCATCTTGAACAGTTCCAACGTCTCGCGGTCGCCCGGGCCGTAGACGGCGGGCGGGCGCACGATGACCGCGTCGAGCGGGGAGGTCAGCACCTTGGTTTCCGAGCGCGCTTTCGACGCGCCGTACTGGGACAGGCCGGGTTCGCGCGCTGCCAGCGAGGAAACGTGGACGAACCGCGAGGCGCCGCCCCTGGCTGCGGCCGCGAGCATCGCCTGCGTGCCCTCGACGTTGCCCTTCTCGAAGCCGGCCGCGTCGGGGGCGTTGATGACACCCGCGACATGGATGACCGCGTCCGCGCCCTCGGCCAGCCGCTCAAGCGCGTCCCGGTCCTCGAGCGCGCCCGGGATCCAGTCGAGCCGCTCGCGGGATTGCTGGTCGTGGCGGGTCAGGGCGGCGATCGTGTGACCGGCGTCGAGCGCGCGAGCGAGGAGGCGCTGCCCGACGAACCCTGTCGCCCCGGTCAGCGCGAGCTTCACAGCGGCGACCAGCCCTTCTCGTCCTCGCTCTCGTCGTCCGTCGTCTTCGGTACAACGCGTTCAGGCAATTTCTCGATGACGCGGTCCAGCAACGACTCGATGCCCCGCTGGGCGGCGGCGCTGACCACCAGCGGCGTCTTGCCCGTCTCCCTCTCGAGCTCCTCGATCGCGATCGCGATGACGTCCTCGTCGACCGTATCGGCACGCGAGAGGACGAGGATTTCCTCCTTGTCGGCGAGCCCCGCGCCATAGGCGTCGAGTTCGTCGCGCACGGTGCGGTAGGCCTTGGCCGGATCGCCGCCGTCGGCATCGACGAGGTGGATCAGGAGCTTGGTGCGTTCGACATGGCCGAGGAAGCGGTCGCCGATCCCGGCCCCTTCCGCCGCGCCCTCGATCAGCCCCGGAATGTCCGCCATCACGAAGCTGCGGCCCTTGTGGAGCACGACGCCGAGCTTGGGGTGGAGCGTGGTGAAGGGGTAGGCGCCGACCTTGGCCTTTGCGTTGGTGACCGCGTTGAGCAGCGTCGACTTGCCCGCATTGGGGAGCCCGACCAACCCGACATCGGCGAGCAATTTGAGGCGCAGCCACACCCAGGCTTCCTCGCCCGGTTCGCCCGGCTGGTGCTGGCGCGGGGCGCGGTTGGTTGAGGTCTTGTAGCTGGCGTTTCCGCGACCGCCCATGCCGCCCTTGAGGAGGCGCACTTCCTGCCCCTCCTTCGTGAGGTCGGCGATCAGCGAGCGCTCCTCGTCGTCGGCGAGGATCTGGGTGCCCACGGGCACGTCGATGACGAGGTCCTTGCCGCCCGCGCCGGTCATGTTGCGCCCGGCGCCGCCTTTGCCGCGCGGGGCACGGAAATGCTGCGTGTAGCGAAAGTCGATCAGCGTGTTGAGGTTGGGCACGGCGCGGAACACGATGTCGGCGCCCTTGCCGCCGTCACCGCCGTCGGGGCCGCCGAACTCGATATATTTTTCGCGTCGGAAGCTGACGGCACCGGGGCCGCCGGCACCCGAGCTGACATAGATCTTGGCCTGGTCGAGGAAATGCATGGCGCCCCCTTAACGGCCCGGGCGGCCTTTGGTCACCCCATTTTGATATTCGCCCAGCACCGCAAGCACCTGGCGCACCGCGATATCGTAGCTCGCCTCGTGCTCAAGATCGGTCGCGCGCGCCATTTCGTGGCCGACCAGGCTGTCGCCGACCGCGAGCAGGACGAGCCCCAGCGTGGCGCGGTCGAGCGGGCGATCGTCGCCGTCGGCGGTGATGTCCTTGACCACCTGCGCGACGGCGCTCTCGATCGGCTCGAGCGCGTCGCGGCGCCCCGAGAGCACGACCCAGGCGATCAGCTGGCCAATGCCCTGTTCGCGAAAAGCGAGGAACATTTCCTCGACCACGCGGCGCAGCTTGGTCTTGCCGAGGCGGTACTGGCCGATCGATCCGGTGATCGAAGCGGCCACGTCGCGGGCGATCTCATCCGCGAGCGCGCCGTGCAGCCCATCCACCGAACCGAAATGATGGAGCAGGTTGGCGTGGGTGCGCCCGATCCGCGCACCGACCGACTTGAGCGTGATTGCGCTCATGCCCTCTTCGACGAGCAGCGCGCGCGCGGCGGCAAGCGCGGCGGCGCGACTTTCCTCGGGGGTCATGCGTTTACGCATTCGTAACCTTATTGACATCAATGTCAGTTATGCGAGGATGCCTCGCATAGAGTCGCTTTGGAGAAACATCGTGCCGACCGCAAGCATGCAGCCCGCCGACCTGACGATCACCCCGCGCGATCGCCGCTTCGGCCGCGACGAGAAGACGCCGCGCTGGTGGCACGGGGGCGATCCGTACGCGACCGCCTTCTACAACGCGCTGTCGGTGACATTCCCGAAGGGCGAAGCCTTTTTCGTCGAGAGCGTTCGCGCCTTCCGCGAGGGCGCGGACCCGCGACTGGCGAAGGAGATCAAGGCCTTTACCACGCAGGAAGCGATCCACAGCCGCGAGCATGCCGCGTTCAATAATCGCGTGAAGGATTCGGGCTACGATGTCGCCCCGCTCGACGCCTATGTCGACGCGCGCATGGAGATCGCCAAGGCGCGCCCGATGATCGTCCAGCTCGCCGCGACCATGGCGCTCGAACATTTCACCGCAATCCTCGCGCACGAGCTGCTCGCCAACCCGAAGCATCTCGAAGGCGCCGACAAGGCGAGCGCGGACCTGTGGCGCTGGCACGCGGCCGAGGAGATCGAGCACAAGGGTGTGGCCTACGACACCTGGCTCCACGCGACGAAGGACTGGACCCGCTGGAAGCGCTGGAAGGTCAAGGCGCTGGTGATGGTCGACGTGACGCGTCACTTCATGGCAGGCCGCGCCGAGGCGATGATGGAGCTGCTGCGCCAGGACGGGATCACCGGCGCGAAAGCCAAGTGGAAGATGTTCCGATACGCATTCGTCTCGCCCGGCATGGCGCGCCGCGTGCTGGGCATGTGGCTGACCTATTTCCTGCCGCGTTTCCACCCGTGGCAGCATGACGACCGCACGCTGATCGCCGCCTACGAGGCGAGTGTCCCCAACGGCGAGGAGACCTTCGCCAAGAAGGTCCGCTACGCCGCCTAGGCGGCCATCGCACCCGTAAGCTCGACCCCTCCGGACAGGTCCAGGCGATAGAGGCGCGTCGCGGCCTCGCGCCCGCGCCCGCAGCTATAATGCATCGCGGTGCGTCCGGTCGGGGTGAAACCGAGCTTTTCCAGCACGCGGCCAGACGCGGGATTGTCGAGGAAGTGCGCCGCCTGGAGCGACTTCAACCCGATCGTGCGCGCGATCTCGAGCGCGGCGCGGCCCGCCTCGGTGGCGATCCCGCGACCCCAGCGCTTGCGTGCGATCCAGTAGCCGTAGTCGATCCCGCCGTCCTTGAAATCGAAGCCGCAAGCGCCGACCAGTTCGGGCGCACCCGCGGTACGTTCGAAGATCAGGAAGGTGGGCAGCGGACCCTCGTTCATCGAGGCGAGAAACGATTTCGCATCCTCGATCCCGTAAGGCCAAGGCGCGCGCGCGAGGTTGCGCACGATTTCGTGCTCCGCGATGGCCTGCGCCAGCTGCGGTGCGTCTTCGGGGAAACCGGGCCGCAACAGCAGCCGCCGGGTCCGTGCGAACATTTCGAGCCTCCTCCACAAGTCTCGCAGCCCCGCTAGCGGGACTTCGTGACAGTTCGGGGAGAAGGGTCTTTCAAAAACGCGAAAAGGGGAGGAGGGACCGGCCCTTCTCCCCTTTGTTCGAAAATCGTTTCAGACTTTCCGGACCGTCCTCCTGGGACCGTCCGTCATCGACTGATCCCGATTATTCCGCAGCCTCGGCCATCGCTTCGACATGCACGTATTTGCGGCCGAGCTTGCCGTCGCGAAACGCGACCTTGCCGTCGATCAGCGCAAAAAGCGTGTGGTCGCGGCCAAGGCCGACATTCGTACCCGGGTACCACTTGGTCCCGCGCTGGCGCACGAGGATGTTGCCGGCGACGACGTTCTCGCCACCGAACTTCTTCACACCAAGGTACTTAGGATTGGAGTCGCGACCGTTCTTGGACGAGCCGCCAGCCTTTTTATGTGCCATGGTTACTTCTTCTCGGTCTTCTTGGCGGCAGGCTTCTTGGCAGGAGCCTTCTTGGCCGCAGGTTTGGTGGTCGCCGCCTTCTTAGCAGGTGCAGCAGCCTTTGTCGATTTCTTCGCAGGTGCAGCATCGGCCTTCTTGGCAGGCGCTGCCTTCTTCGCCGCGGGCTTGGCGTCGGCCTTGGCCTCTTCCTTCTTCGGAGCCGCCTTCTTGGCCGCGCCCTTGCCGCCGATCGACACGATCTCGAGGATCGTGTGCTGCTGGCGGTGGCCGCGCTTGCGACGATAGTTGTGGCGACGGCGCTTCTTGAACACGGTCACCTTCTCGCCCTTGGCCTGGGCGACGATCTTGGCCGCGACGGTCAGGCCGTCGGTCGACTTGAGGTCCGAGCCCTCGCCGGCCAGCAGGACATCGGTGAGGTCGACGCTGTCACCGGCTTCACCGGTCAGCTTCTCGACGACGATTTTGTCTCCGGGGGCGACGCGATACTGCTTGCCGCCCGTGCGCACGACTGCGAACATTGGCTCTCTCTCAACTAACGAATCTCATGGCCGCGCCCGAGGGCCGCTAGAGCGGACTCCGCGCGGGGATGGCGCCGCCTATGGCAAGAGGGCCGCGCTGTCAACCGGATGGGGGCGCAAAGCCCACAAAATTACGTGCTTAGTGGCGGTGTTCTCGACGGAGCGTGTAGCGCGCGCCGTCGAATGCCTCGAACAGGCTCGCGATCGCGGGGTGATCGACCGGCTCGCCTTCCTCGTCGCGCACCAGGTTCTGCTGGCTGACATAGGCGACGTAGCTGCTCTCCGCATTCTCGGCGAGCAGGTGGTAGAAAGGCTGGTTCTTGGCCGGGCGGATCTTCTCGGGGATCGCCTGGTACCACTCCTCGGTGTTGTCGAATTCGGGGTCGACGTCGAAGATGACGCCGCGGAAATCGAGCAGGCGGTGGCGGACCACTTCGCCGATGCCGAACGAGGCGGCGGGAATCGCATTGGGCTGGAACTTGGAATTCATGGCCTCAATGTAGGCGCGCGGCGCGCTTGGACAAGGCCGACCGGGGGTCAGGGGTCGACGCGCTTGCCCGCCCAGTCGAAATGGTGGCCGCTATCGGCGGGCGCGAGCCCCTCGATCACGTCGAGCAGGTGCGCCGCGCTCTTCTGCGGCGTGAAGAGCTGCGCGTCGGGCACGCCGCGCTGAAAGGGCTTGGACAGCGCGGTGTCGACCGTTCCGGGATGGAGCGCGGCCACGACCATCTGCTCGTGCGTGCGCGCGAGGTCGATGGCGAGCGTGCGCAGCAGCTGGTTGAGCGCGGCCTTCGAGGCGCGATAGCCGTACCAGCCGCCCAGCCGGTTATCCCCGATCGAGCCGACCCGCGCCGACAGCGCCGCGAAGGCGGCCGGCGCATTGCGCGGCATCAGCGGCAGGAAATGGCGCGCGACCAGCAGCGGCCCGCTCGCATTGACCGCGAACAGTTTCGCCAGCGGCGCGGCTTCGAGCATCTTCCAGCTCTTCTCGGGCGCGATCTCCTCGTCATGGAGGAGGCCCGCGGCGACCATGACGAGGTCGTAGGGCCCGCCGCCTTCGAGCGTCCGTGCGGCCGTCGCGATCGTCTCCTCGTCGGCAAGATCGACCGGCGGGTCGGACCGCCGCGACAGGCGCCTCACCTGCGCCCCGCGTTCCTCGAGCGCGTCGGCGAGCGCGCCGCCGATGCCGCCGCTCGCGCCGACGATGATGGCGTTGGAAAATCGGGTCATCGGGAAGGGCAATCCGGCGGGGCGGGGGCGGGTTCCGGCACGTGACATACAATAGGTCTTTTCAACCCCGCGATCGGTTGCTAGAGGCGCGCACCGACCCGGGCCGCCCAAGCGTGCGGCCTGCCGTCCTGCCGATGCGGAGAGGTGGCTGAGTGGTCGAAAGCGCTGCACTCGAAATGCAGTGTACGGTAACCCCGTACCGTGGGTTCGAATCCCACCCTCTCCGCCATCGCAAAAGGGGCGTCCCGAAAGGGGCGCCCCTTTTGCGATGATGGTGCTGTCAGACTAATTCGCACTTTCCTGCAATTGGGCGCAAAACGGTCTTTGACGCGTTTGGTCAGCCCATGAGCTGACGCCACTTGGTCAGGGCGGCCGTGCGGCGCTGCTTGTAGGTGGTGCGATCGACGAGGTGGCGTTCGGTGCGCAGGACTGCGACCTGTCGCGCGTCCTTCCCTCGGATCGGACCGCCGCGGGCAGATCCTTGATTTCCCACTATCTCTTCACGCCCTGGTTCGACGTGACGCAATTCCCGCTGCTTTCGGTGCTCGAGCAGTAGGGCATCCAACGGGACGAAGCCGAGCGTGCGCCCTATGCGTGTGAAGTGCGGGGGGGGGGGCTGACAATCGCGCCCTTTCAGCGAACGTCGACATCCGCCTTTGGTGTGACGTGCCGTCTTCTCGGCTGGCACCACGGTTAAACGCACCGCGACGAACGCGTGCACAATCGACTGCGATGCAGGTTAAGTCATTCGTTTAGCGCCATATTCCTACTGACATCGTGGAAAATGGACCTTTTCCGCCGTTTTCAGGACGATTTTTTCTGTCCTGACGGGTTGAATCGCATGGCCACGAGGCGTAGGGTCCCCAACTGAGGCAGTCTGCCCGGGACGTGCGCGTGCGCGTTTTCGTGGCGTTTGCCCGAGTTAAAGGGTCGTCTGCAGCGGCTCGAAAACAGGGGATTGAATGATGGCGAACTTGACGCGCAGCGCGCTTCTCACCGGTGTTTCTCTCGCGGCGGTGGGGATGATCACTCCGACCCATGCGCTGGCGCAGACCATCGAACCGGGTGGCGGCTCGACGACGTCGGGTTCGGTCGTCAATGACACGATCACCATCAACACGATCTGCGACGACGACGCCTTCCTTTGGTGCGGCGTCACGGACACGAACAACTCGGGTGACGCGACCGCGGTGGTCAGCGACACGAGCAACGGCCAGATCGAGCAGATCGGGATCGCCACGACCGACAGCGCCGTCATCAACCTGCAGATGAACAACACGGACAGCGGCATCATCCAGGCTGGCGCGTACGCTTACGACGAAGCCGCTTCCGCCGTGACGGCCAATGCCACGATCCTCGAATTCGGCATCCACCAGGCCGGCACCACGCTGGGCCCGGACATCAACGTCGTCATCAATGCCGACATCTCGAACAATGCCTATCTGGGGATCGGCGCCATCGCCGAGGCGACCAATGCGGTCGGCGGCGCTGCCGCCTATGCGCGCATCGGCACCGCCGCGACGGGCAGCAATTCGGCCGCCATCTGGCAAAGCGGGCAGGGCGGCACCGTCGACCTGTCGATCTATAACGGTCCGGCAACGCCTTCGGGCACGACGTCGGCCTTCATGGAAATCCTCGCGAGCGCCGAGGCGTATGTTTCGGGGTCGGGCGGCGTTCCGGCCGCGATCGCGAGCGCCTATATCGAAGTCGGAATCGCGCAGGTCGCGAGCGAGGCGTCGGGCGTGGCCGACATGAACCTGACCAACGACGGTATCATGTTCATCCAGGCGAACGCGGACGCGGATGCGACCGAAGGCTTGTTTGCCGATGCCGACGCGCACATCAATATCGGGATCGTGCAGTACGCCGAAGAGGGGCCGTCGAGCGCCGCGGCGATGATCCAGAACAACGGCCTGCTCGGGGTCGGCGCCGTCGCCTATGCGAGCGGCAATTCGGCGGCCGACGCCGAGGCCTTCATCGGCATCGGCATCGGGCAGATCGTGTCGGCGACGAGCGCCAATGCCACGATGGTCAACGCCGGTGCGATCGCCGTGCAGGGCATCGCGGGCGCGTGGGGCAGCAGCGAAGCGACCGCGCAGGTCCAGCTTGGCACCGAGGGCGCCGTCATCATGCAGGAAGTCGGCGGTGCGTCCGCGGGCGCGCTGATCGATAACCAAGGCGGTCTCATGATCGCCTACGGCACGGCCGGCGCGTATGCGTCGAGCGGGGCCGCGGTTGCCGAAGTGAACGGTGCGGCCATCGGCCAGGAAGTGAGCGGTCTGTCCGTCGATGCGGATATCGCGAACTCGGGCACGATGGGCGGCTCGTTCCGCGCGGTGGCCGCTGCGTCGGACGATGCGCAGGCGAACGTCGACGCGCTCGTCCTCTACCAGACGGGCGAGGCCATGGTGGGTGACTACCACATCGAGAATAACGGGCTCCTCGTCGGCTACGCCACGGCGAATGCGGACGCCGATTTCACCCGCGCAGGCGCGAACGCGCAGCTCGTGGGTGCCTGGCAGGTCGCCTACGGTAGCGACATCGGCGTCTCCTTGAACAATACCAGCGAAATGCTGTTCCGCGCGATCGCGGACGCAGAAGCAACCGCGAATGCGACGGCGACCGCGCAGGTCGGGAACGTGACGTCGGGCGCCGATTATTACAGCGAACGCACCGCCGGGCTCGAGCAGTTTGCCGCCGCGGAATCGGCTGACGTCAGCTTCTCCAATTCGGGCACGGTCGGTATCGCGGCGGCCGCGTTCGCGTCGGCTTCCGACGCCGAAGCGGCGGCACAGGCCAACGGTCTCGACCAGTACGCCTATGGTGCCGGTGTGGCGAACATTTCCCTCGTCAACGGCACTTCGCTGACCGGGACATCGGTCGGCACCTTCAGCGCGTGCAGCGGTACGGTCGCCTGCATGGGCGTCTTCGCAGGCGCCTTCGCCAATGGCAGCAACGCCTTTGCGGAAGCGGCGGCCTATGGCAACGTCCAGGTCGGCAACGTCGGTTCGACGACGGCCTCGGTCAATCTCTACGGCGAGAACTGGGGCGTGCTTGCGGTCGGCGCCAACGCCTATGCGAGCGGCAGCTCCTTTGCCGGCGCGTCGGCCGAGGCGCGTGGCGGCCTGGTCCAGATCGCCTTCGCGGACGGCGACCTGTCCAACGCGAACCTCCAGGTCGTGAACAACGGCCTCATCGATGTAGCGGCCAACGCGACTGCACTGGGCGGCGGCAGCAACGCCGATGCCTACGCGACGGCGGGTGGCGGCGTCTTCCAGCAGATCTTCAACCTCGGCAGCGTGACCGAAAGTGCAACCGCCCCCAATGCGGTCGCGATGGTCACCAACGGCGGCACGATCAACATCGCAGCGCACGCCAGCGGCACGTCGGCGGGCGATCCGGACGCCTCTGCGAATGCGGGCCGTGCGGTCAACCAGCTCGTCTTCAATCTCGGCGGCGGCAGCGCCGTCGCGATGATCGACAATAGCGGCGTCATCTCGGTAAGCGGCGAAGCGGTCGTGGAAGATGGCGGGTTCGGCTATGCGTTCGCACGCGTGGGCGGCGACGGCCTGTCCAACATCGGCCAACTCGTCATCGCGCAGAATGCCAATGCCTCGATCGCGAACGCCGGCGACATCATGCTCGTCGCCGACGCTGACGTGACGAACGTGTCCTCGGGCGAAGCGGCTGCCTATGCGCGCGACGGTCTCGGCCAGGTCGTCCTCGGCAGCACGGCGGCGGCCTCGATCTCCAACGCGACCTCGGCGGCGATCTTCATGTCGGCCAATGCGTACGCCTCGGGCGGCAACGTCGATGTCGATGCGTGGGTCGACAAGATGGTCGAGCAGGTCGCCGACGCGAATGGCGGCGACGCTAGCGTCCATCTCGACAACCTCGGCGCGATCTCGGCGCTCGCGTCGGTTTCGGCTATCGGCAACTTCGCGGGCGGGGGTGTCGGTCTCGGCACCGAAACCGCCGTAATCGGCCAGTATGCCTATGCTGACGGTGCGGTCGCCTCGGTGGCGCTCTTCAACGGCGGCAACATCTCGATCGGCGGCAACGTCAACGTCAGCGCCACGACCGGCTTCGTCAATGCCGACGCCGACATCGGCATCGGGATCTACCAGTCGGCGATCAACTACGCCTCGGGCGGCAGTGTCGTGTTCGCCCCGCTGGCGATCACGTCGACTGGCGCGACGGTCATGTTCACCAATACGGGTACGCTGACCGCGTTCCTCGACGTCGATGCAGTCGGCATCTCCGTCGAAGCGGAAGCGAGTGCCGATTGGATCCTGCTGCAGAATGCGGCTGCGGTGGCCGGTGACGCCAATGCGAGCATCATGAACAGCGGCATCGTCGACATCGACATCAGCGCCAACGGTAGCGCGGTGGCGAATGGCGCCGGTATTGCGGGGCTCGACAACGGCTTCGGCCAGCACGTCTATGCGTCGACGGGCGATGCGGCCGCGGCGTTCACCAATTCGGGCACGATCGATGCCCTCGTGGCGGGCTTCGGCTCGGGCGAATACGCGGTCGGCGCCGCGCGGATCGGAACCGGCGAGAGCCAGGGCTTCGTCCAGCAGGAAGTGTACGTCAACAGCTCCGGCGCGGTGGCGATGGACTTCGTCAACACGGGCGGCATCAAGCTGGTCGCCGACGCCGACGCGTCGGGCGACACCGCGAATGCCGACGCCGACGTCTGGGGCTTCATCAACCAGAGCAACGAGGACGGCACGGCCTCGATGCTCGTGATGAACATCACCAACAGCGGCACCATGTCGCTCTCGGCGAACGCCTTCGCGACGGGCACGGACGCTTCTGCCAACGCCTATGCCTATGGCATCTGGCAGCACAGCCGGTCCGGCAACGCCAACAACGCCGTCGGGTCGATCACCAATAACGGGACGCTCCACGTCGACGCGGTCGCATCGGCGGTCGGCACGGGTGTGGCGGATGCCTATGCGGTCGCCAGCGGCGCATGGCAGACGATCGATGCGGCGACCGGTGCGGTCACCGCGACCTTCCTCAACACGTCCGTCTACGGCCTGAAGGCCGACGCGGACGCTTCCGGCACGAACGCGTTTGCGGCCGCCGAGGCGACCACGATGATCTGGCAGGGCCTCGACGGGGTGACCGCCGCCAATGCGAACGTCACCAACTCGGGCACGATGAGCATCGTCGCCATGGCCGACGCGGTCGCGGCGGTGACGGGCAATGCGGCGGCTTCGGCCTACGCATCGGGCCTCGCCTACCAGAGCGCCGATGCGACCGGGACCAGCGGGACGGCCAACGCCAACCTCGTGAACAACGGCCTGATGAGCGCGCTCGGTGACGCCAACGCCACCGCGGCAAGTGAGGCTTCCGCGCTCGCGGGGGCCTACGGCATCTACCAGGCCGCGCGTGCGAACGGCACGTCGGGCGTTGCCAATGCCATGCTGACCAACGCGGCCACGATTTCGGTCGGGGCGTCGGCCTTCGCCTCGGGCGGAACCTACGCCAACGCCGACGCGCAGGCCTTCGGTGTCGAGCAGATTGCGGAAGGCTCGAGCGCCAACGCCATGCTCCACAACGGCGGCCTCATCGACGTCTTCGCCAATGCGACCGCGATCAACGCGGATGGGCCTGCATACGCGTATGCGGATGCGGACGGCCTCAGCCAGCAAGGCGAAGGCAGCACGGTCTACGTCTCGATCACCAACGCCGCCACGCTCTCGGTCCACGCCACGGCCAGCGCCGAAGGCAATGGCGGGGGCGCCTATGCTTACGCCGATGGCGTCTACCAGCGCGCCGATGCCACGGGCGCGACGGCGACGGCGTTCTTCTCCAACACGGGCATGGTCGATGTCGGCGCGATGGCCGACCTCGCCGGCGCCGGCTCAAGCTTCGGCCAGGCCTATGCTGTCGCCAGCGGCGTTGACCAGAATGCGGAAGCGGGCACCACGTCGGGCTATGCGCTCGCGTCGGCCATCAATTCCGGCACTATCATGATCCACGCCACGGCCAGCGCGACCGGCAACCACGTGTCGGCCAATGCCTACGCGTACGGTGTCGACCAGTATGCCGAGGCGAGCAGCGCGAACGTGTTCATGTCGAACAGCGGCGCGGTGTCGATTTCGGCGATGGCGAGTGCTCACGCGGACACCAGTGCGCGCGCCTATGCGGGCGCCTATGGCGCGATCGAACAGTACGCGACGGGTGAAACCGCGGCGAACGCGACCTTCTACAACGGTGGCACCGTCGCTGCCGTCGCTTCGGCCCATGCCTCGGCATTCAGCACGTTCACGACCGGTACGCCGGCCACCACGACCACGGTCGGCAATGCCAGCGCCTACGCCTACGCCTATGCTCTCACGCAGACGGCCTATGTCGACGACGCGGGAACGGCCTCGGCGTCGATCTGGAACAGCGGCGTCATCGCCGCGAGCGCGAACTTCAGCGCGAATGGCGGCGATTATGGCTACGGATATGGCGGCGCCAATGCGGTGCAGCAGATGGCCTTCGGCTATGCTTCGGAATCGGTCGCGGCCTACGCTTATCTCGGCAATAGCGGCCTGATCGTCGCGAGTGCTTCGGGCACCGCTTCGGGCGCGAACTTCGCGAACGCCTATATCAATGCCGACGCGGTCTACCAGGTTGCCTACGGTTCGACGGCGCACGCGACGATTTCGAACGGCGGAACGATCAGCGCCTACGCCTTCGCTTCGGCAAGTGCGGCATCGGGGTCGGCCTATGCCGGCGCCAACGCGCAGGGCGTGACGCAGTCGGCCTACGGCACGACGGCGGGCGTCGCGATGTACAATAGCGGCTCGGTGGTCGCGTCCGCGGACGCCAATGCCGCGGCGGGTACCTACGCGAACGCCTATGCTTCGGCGAACGGTGTCTTCCAGTTCGTCGGTGCCGAAGAGTTCGCCACCGGTAGCTACTCGGCCATCTTCACCAACAGCGGCATGATCGACGTCGACGCGAACGCGGTCGCATCGGGCGTCGGAACGGCCGAAGCCTACGGACAGGGCTACGAAGTCTACTTCGCCAACAACGGTACGTTCGATATCGGCAATGGCGGCGACATCGATGTCATGGCGAACGCCATGGCGACGAGCGGTTATGCCGGTGCGCGCGCACAGGGCATGATCGTCCGGGCCTTCGGCACGGTCACCGATCCGGGTACGCTCGTGGGCACGTCGGACGACGTGGTCATGCCGGGCGTCGCTTCGGGGACGCTGACCAATTCGGGCAACATCGTCGTGGCGGCGGTTGCGTCGGGCTCGCTCGGTTCGACCACCACGCCGGTGCTCACGACCTCGGGTCCGGGCACGGCGATCGCGTCGACCCTGACGACCTACACCGCCTCCTCGGCGGCCTATGCGACGGGCATCCTGGTCACGGGCGGTCTCGTCAACGCGACGGTCGAAAATACGGGTACGATCATGGTCGACGCCTGGACCGCCAATGGCGACGCCGCGGACGTTGGTGGCTACACCAATGCTTACGGCGTGCGCGTCACGGGCAATGAAGGTGCCTTCACGCCGACGACCGAGACGTTCGTGTTCACCAACGACGGTGGGATGATCCAGTCGCGTGTGTCGGGTGACGGGGGTGCGACCTTCGCGCGCGGCTTCGCGGTCGACGTGTCGGAAGCGCCCAATCCGTCGATCATCAACCTCTACGGCGAGGGCGACATCTACGGTCACATCCACCTGCAGGACGGCGACACGGTCAATGTCGAGATGGGTCGGACGAGCTTCGACGGCCTGTTCAACCCCGACATGGAACTGGTCGGCGACCTGATCATCTCGAACGGGGGCGAACTGTTCCTGCGCGACGATCCGCACCGGACCGACAATATGTACGACGGTCCGGCCGGCGGTTGGCTCGACACGCTCACGATCGAGGCCGACGGCACGATCGTCTACGAGCTGCCGGTCTACTCCGATCCGGCTCTCGCGGAAGCGTCCTATCCGCAGCTGTTCGTCAACACGGCGAACCTCGACGGGACGTTGCTGGTGCATCCCAACAGCGAGAACGGTCTCTACGCTGACGAATATTTCTTCGACAACGTGATCAAGACCACCAACGATGCGGATGCCTCGTCGCGCAACGGTATGTTCGATACGTGCGGTGTCGACGGCGGGACCATCTTCCTCGCGCTGGAGTGCATCTACGACGCGTCGGGCAACGTCGACCTGGGTCTCGAGCGCATCGCGTTCGACGACTTCGACTTCGACACGCAGAACCAGCTGAGCACGGCGGGCGCGATCGAGTGCTTCTACGGCCTCGATCT